>JAAVHG010000086.1 GCA_014799855.1 Oscillibacter sp. | reverse complement strand
TTCCATCTCGGGGAAGCTCTGGGCCCCCTCCCACTTGCTGACGGACTGGCGGGAGACGTTTAACTGCTCCGCCAGCTGCTCCTGGGTAACGCCCGCCTGGGCCCGGAGAAATTGCAGGTTTTCGGAAAACGGCATAGGGAAATCCTCCTTCACTTGATGGCCCAATTGTACGGTTTTCCCGGTGTCAACACCACCAATTTTCTGTTGCGTTTGAAGAAAACCGTGTCAATTTGCGGTTGCGCCGCCGGTTATGGCCCATAGTATACCACATTTTTGCCGGATTAGAAAGTCCGCCCTTGCGCATCCCCCTTCATCCCCTTATAATGGAGAAAAAAGAGTCAGGAGGTACGCCCATGAATCCCACTACATCCATTCCTCCCTCCCCCGCCAGTCCGGTGGAGGCGGACTTCGTCCGATCCGCCCTGCCTCCCAGAAAGTCCGACGGCCACAAGGGGGATTTCGGCAAGGTGCTGATTATCGGCGGCTCCGTGGGCTATACCGGCGCGCCCTATCTGACCGCCCGGGCGGCGGTGTGCTCCGGCTGCGGGCTGGTGTACCTGGGCGTTCCGGAATCCATCTGGGCCGTGGAGGCGGTAAAATGCGTCTCCGCCATGCCCTTCCCCCTGTCCGGCAGCGAGGGCGGAGCCCTGAGCTGGAAGGCTCTCCCCGTTATTTTTGAGCGGCTGGCGGGCTGCGACGTACTGGCCCTTGGCCCCGGCCTGAGCCGGGACGAGGGGGCGGCGGCGCTGGCGCGGGAGGTCCTCCGGCGGACGGAAAAGCCTGTAGTGCTGGACGCCGACGGCATAAACGCCCTGGAAGGACATATAGATATATTGGACCAGCGCCGGGGCCGGGTCACGATTTTGACTCCCCACGAAGGGGAGTTCGCCCGGATCGGCGGAGACCTCACCCCCGGCCGGGTTCAGGCGGCTGTGAAGTTCGCCGCGGCCCACCAGTGCTTCCTGGTGCTGAAGGGCCACCGGACCGTCACCGCCTCCCCGGAGGGCGCGGCCCTGGTGAACACCACCGGAAACTCCGGCCTCGCCAAGGGCGGCAGCGGCGACGTGCTGACAGGCCTCACGGCCTCCCTTCTGGCCCAGGGAGCCGCCCCCATCCATGCGGCGGCGGGGGCTGTCTGGCTCCATGGCCGCGCCGCCGATCTGGCGGCGGAGCGGCTGACCCCGTACTGCCTCACCCCGGAGGACGTGATCGCCTATCTCCCGGAGGTAATTAAAGGATACTGGAGAATGGACAATGAGGGAATCCGCCAAGGGCGCATCCGTTTCCACCAGTCCGGCCCCTCCGGACGCTGATATGATCCATTTTCCATAATCTGTTGTTCATTATGAAAAAGGAGGTTTATCCCGGTGCGCAGATGTTTTCGCCTTTGCGTACCAATGATGGCCCTGATCCTGCTGGCGGGCTGCGGCGGGACAGGGGAGGCGGCGGAGACCGCCGACATGCGCCAGCCCTACCACGACATGACCGCCTGCCAGATGGAGGCCCTGGTCTCCTGCGGCCAGGAGGACCTGCTTTGGGAGGCGGAACTGTCCTGCCAATACGTCCCCGGCGGCGAGACCACGGTGGAGGTATTGTCCCCGGAGACCATCGCCGGAGTCCGGGCGGTGCTGTCCGACACGGACTGGCGCCTGGAATACCAGGGGGACTGCCTCAACGCCGGAACGCTCAGCAGCCAGGAAATCAGCCCTGCCGCCTGCCTGCCCCGGCTGATGAACGCCCTTCGGGACGGCTGGCTGCTGGAGGAAAACGACGAGGACTGGGACGGCATCCCCTGCCGCCGGATCACCGTGGATCAAAGCGGCCTCCAGGACGGAAAAATCCTCTCCACCGTCTGGCTCCGCCTGGACAGCGGGGCCCCCATCCGGGGGGAGATCGCCGTGGAGGGCGAAATCATTTTGACCGCGGACTTTACGAGCTTTTCTTTTTGTGATACAATAGACGGTAATTTGGAAGCCGCTTCCTGATTGGAGAACAGCGGCATGATCCATTAAAAGAGGCTTACCATGGACGACACACATCTGAAACGGACCTGGGCGGAAATNGACCTGGACGCCCTGGCCCACAACTACCGCCAGGCCAGGGCAAAAACCGGACCAGGCGTCAAATACCTGGGCGTGGTCAAGGCGGACGCCTANGGCCACGGGGCGGTGCAGGTCTCCCGGAAGCTGGAAGCCCTGGGGGCGGACTATCTNGCGGTTTCCAGCCTGGACGAGGCCCGTGAGCTCCGCCAGAACGGCATCCGGGCCCCNATNCTGATTCTGGGCCACACGCCCCCGGAGCTGACGGCCCAGCTGATTGCCAACAACATCACCCAAACCGCCTCCGCCCTGGCCAAGGCGGAGGCCTACAGCGAGGCGGCGGTCCGCTGCGGCGGCACGCTGAATATCCACATTAAGGTGGACACCGGCATGTCCCGCCTGGGNTTCCAGGTCCGGGGCCGCCACTTTGACGGCGGCGTGGAGGCCATCGCCAAGGCCTGCCGCCTGCCGGGCCTCACGGCGGAGGGTATTTTNACCCACTTTGCCGTTTCCGACGAGGACGATCCGGAGAGCGCCGCCTATACCCGGGAACAATTTTCCCTCTTCACCGNTGTCCTCGCGGCCCTGGAACAGCGGTTTCACCAGACCTTCCNCCTCCGCCACTGTGCCAACAGCGGCGCGCTGGCCCGGTATCCGGAGACGTACCTGGACATGGTGCGCCCCGGCATCGCCCTNTATGGCGCGGGCGGCGACCGGGACCGNCTGGGGCTGAGGCCGGTCATGACCCTGAAATCCAGCGTCTCCACCATCAAAACCTACGACCCCGGCACNGACGTCAGCTATGGCCGCACCNTCCGCACCCAGGGGAAAACCCGTATCGGGGTCCTGCCCATCGGGTACGCCGACGGCTTCTTCCGCGCCCTCTCCGGCCGCATGGCCTTCCAGACCGCCNACGGCCCCGCCCCCCTGCTGGGCCGGGTGTGCATGGATATGTGCATGGCGGATCTCACCGCCCTGCCGGACGTTCAGGTGGGGGACGAGCTGGAGGTNTTCGGCCCCCGCCAGCGGGCGGATGAGNTNGCGGAAATTCTGGGAACCATCCCCTACGAGCTGACCTGCGCCGTCAGCAAGCGGGTCCCCCGGCTGTACTGGGAAAACGGNCAAGTGGTGGAGCGCAGTCTCCGCCTGCAGCTGGACTAGCTCTCGAAAAAGCACCCCATCTCCTGCCGCCGCATAGGATAACACGGGGCGGAAACGCCGCTGGTTCTCCGCGGAGGAGAATGGGGAAAACGGATTTCTCCGCCAGCGCGGCGTATAAATTCCAGAACTGCGTGGGAGAATGAAAGTGGCCTCACCAAGAGGGAGAAGACGCGAAGCTCCCCCCTCCTGGCGACGGGTACTTCTTTCGGCGGAGTGTGAACTTTGTGGATACGAGTGTCAAGCGCGGCGATATTTACTATGCCGATCTCTCCCCGGTGGTGGGCAGCGAACAGGGCGGCGTCCGGCCGGTTCTGATCATCCAGAACGACACCGGAAACCGCTACAGCCCCACTGTGATTGCGGCGGCGATTACCTCTCAGACGGGCAAAACCCGGCTGCCGACACATATCGACCTGCCTGTGGCGGACAGCTGCGGCCTCAGCCGGGACTCGGTGGTGCTGCTGGAACAGGTGCGGACCCTGGACAAAAANCGCCTCCGGGAGCGGATGGGCCACGTGGAGGAGCGGGTGATGGAAAAGGTGGATACCGCCATCGCGGTCAGCTTCGGCCTGCCCCAGGAGCGCCTGGTGTAAGGACTCTTTTCTNAACAGCGTCCCGCCCAAAAGCGGCTGGTCAAATTTCGCGCGCACGCCCANCGGCGGGAGANGNATTCTCNTCCCGCCGGGGCGTCATACATAGTTTGTTATACAAGAAAANCTAAAAACCGGGATTCAAATTGGAGGCTGCCTGCATGAAACAAAACCGTTGGACAACCCGTATGTTCGCCCTGCTGACNCTCTGCACAGTGCTGGCCACTACCGCCGCCCTGGGCGCGGAGGCNGGATCNGCCCAGGACCCCCTGGTGACCCTCAGCTACTTAAACGACACCTTTCTCAACACCATTCTGGCCCGTGTAGACGAAAAAATCGCCGCCNGAAACGCCCANNTGGGNTACGCGGCCCCGGAAACCCCTTCCGNGACNACCNCNATCGGGACCNCNGCCTCCAGCTTCACNGTGGTCACCTTNTCCAACGGNCAAACCCTGACNGGGGATATCGGCTGTGAGGTNATGCTTCGGGTNGGCTCCGCCGTCTGCGTCTCGTCCTCCAATCCGGGCCTCATNGACGAGTCCTCNGCCGCGGTCCTGAATNACGGCGGCGCGCTGGCGCAGAACCACCTGTACATGATGACCATCGAAAACCGGGGAGTNNGGGCCACCGCCGCTACNACCAANCTCCTGGTCCGGGGCGGCTATACCATCGCCTGAGCGGNCTCCGATTCATATTCGCACCTGTCCCCGCATAAATATGTGGGGACAGGTTTTTTATGGTCAACAAGGCTGAACAGCGTGTTTGCCGCGTTTCAGCGGCGGGAGCCGCCGGCAAGAACCGNTTCCNACAGAAAGGAGCCGCCGCNATGGACAAATTCCCCCTCCTGTGGGAAAACCGCCCCGCCGGGGAGCTGTCAGCGGAGCGGGANGGTCCCTGCACCTGGTTNNCCGCCCNGTGCCAGCNGCCGNAGCCGGGCCTCTGGTGCGCCTGGGTGGTAGGAGAGGCNGGGGAACTGCGCCTGGGCCTCCTGGAGCGGTCCGGGGACAGCCTNACCCTGCGCCGCCGGTTCTCCCAGCGGATGACCCAGCCNCTGGGCCGCCTCCTCCGGGGAGAGCTGCGGCCCGCCGGAAAAACGGCGGAAAGGCCCCCCGCCTGGGACCCGGNCCCCCAGCCGGAGANCCTTTTTTCCTCNCCNCCCTGGCCCCGGGAGCGTCTGCGGGGCANAGACGGCGCCCTGTTCCGCCGGGAGGGCGGCCGCCTGCTCCTGNCTNTGCCCTACGNCCCNGNCCGGCCNTTCCCCCTGGCGCTCCTCTTNTGNTTNGCCCGAATCCAAACCATCCGGGGCAGCGCCTATGCCGTCTATGCCTTCGGCTCAAACGGGGAACCTGTTTTTCTCTGAGCGCCTCCAAAATCCCTGTTGTAGATGTAAAATTTTGCTAATTTTGCAAAATCTGAAAATTTCCTCTATCAATTTTCCCAAACATGTGATACAATTTAGACAACTACAAAAAGACCCCCGGTTTGAGAAAAGGAGGCCCCCATGAAATGTCCCTTCTGCGGCTACAGCGAAAGTAAGGTTATTGATTCCCGCCCGGCGGACGAGCGGTCCAGCATCCGCAGGAGGCGGGAGTGCCTCTCCTGCGGCAAGCGCTTTACCACCTACGAGACGGTGGAGAGCCTGCCTATGGTGGTGGTGAAAAAGGATGGAAGCCGCCAGAGCTTTGACCGGCGGAAGGTCCTGGGCGGGATGATCCGGGCCTGTGAAAAGCGGCCGGTGTCTCTGGTGGAGCTGGAACAGATTACGGACGAGATTGAGCAGGAGCTCCAAAATTACATGGAGCGGGAGATCAGCAGCGCGGAGATCGGCGAGAAGGTCATGGAGCGCATCCGGGGCGTGGATCAGGTAGCCTACGTCCGCTTCGCCTCCGTTTACCGCCAGTTCAAGGACATTGATACCTTCATGGCGGAGCTGAATAAACTCCTTGCGGACAAATAGGACAAGCGCGGCAAAAGGCCCCCATTTAAAAGGTATTTACACGGAAACCCCCGGCGCTCCCTCTTGGGAACGCCGGGGGTTTTGTGCGGAATCAGAATCTTAGTACATGCAGCACATATCCGGCGCGGCAGGAGCGGGAGCGGGAGGCTCGGGCTTGTCGGCCACCAG
>JAAVHG010000085.1 GCA_014799855.1 Oscillibacter sp. | reverse complement strand
TTTTCATGCTGTTGTCTGCCCCTGCCTGTTCCTTTCTTTGGTTACTCTGATGGTTTTCAAACAGACTCTAGCCCCACGGAAACAGAAAAACCGTGCGGCAAACTGCCGCACGGTTTTCTCAATGCTTATTTCCCGCAGGCCTTAGCCAGCAGGCCAATCAGGGTATCCCGGCCCACGCCCTTTTCCGCGGAGAAAGGCACCAGAACCCCCTCCTCCGGCAGCTCCAGGGTTTCCCGGATCAGGGCCAGNGCCGGATCAATCTGGCTCTTTTTCAGCTTATCCAGCTTATTAGCCACCACAATCTCCGGACAGCCCGTCTCCCGGAACCAGCCGTGCATNGTCACGTCGTCAGCGGAGGGCTTGTGGCGGGCGTCCACAATCAGCACCCCGGCGGTGAGGTAGTCCCCGCCCTCCTGGAAGTAGCGGTCCATGAGGCGGCCCCAGCGCTCCTTTTCCGCCCGGGAGACCTTGGCGTAGCCGTAGCCGGGGAGNTCCACCAGATAGGCCTGCCGATCCACCAGAAAGTAGTTGATTTGATTGGTCTTTCCCGGCGAGGCCCCCACATAGGCCAGATTCTTCCGGTTCAGCAGGCGGTTGATNACGGAGGATTTCCCCACGTTGGACCGGCCGGCAAAGGCGAACTGGGGCAGGCCGTCCCGGAGNAACTGCTCCGGGGAGGCCGCCGAGCGGACAAATTCCGCCTTGGAAAAATTCATGCGCTTCTCCTCTTCTTTCACAGCCGGGTCAAATGCCCAGCTCCGTCCACAGGGCGTTGTACAGGGCGCGGGTNTCCGGCGGCAGGGACACATACATCTCGCAGCGGTCCAGAACCTCCTGGGGCGCGGCCATAATCTGATAAAACTCCTCGTCCAGAGGCTCCCCGTAGNTNTCCTCGTAATAGGCGGGGTATTCCTCCAGGGCCTCGGCGTTGGGGGAGGCGTACCAGATGAAGTCCATGTTAGCCAGGTTCGCCTCCGTGGAGGCGATGAAGTTGATCCACGCCATGGCCTCCTCATAGTGGGGAGCGTCCTTCAGCACGCACATGGCGTCCACAAACCAGTTGGAGCCCTCCTCCGGCACCGCGAAGGCCAGATCCACCCCCTCGGCGGCGTTGTCCAGCATACTGAGGTAGTCTCCGGCGTAGTAGGGAGCCATGGCGGCGTTGCCNCCCTCCATTTTCTGGAAAATCTCNTCCATGACAAAGGCCTGGTAGACCCCGCGGCCCTTGGCGTCCGCCAGAAGCTGGTANGCCTCCCGNAGCTGGGCNNCGTCGGTGGTGTTCAGGGAATAGCCCAGGTANGACAGGGCTGTGGCGATGGCGTCCCGGGAGTTGCGGAACATCAGCACCTCNCCGGCNTANTGCNCNTCAAACATGACNGACCAGCTGGTGACAGGCTCCTNCACCACNGCCCGGTTGTAAATGATGCCCACGGTGCCCCAGGAGTAGGGNACNGTGTAGCGGTTTTCCGGGTCGTAGGANAGGTTTTTGAAGCGGCNGTCNATGAGGGAGAAATTGGGGATGCTGCCGTAGTCCAGAGGCTCCAGCATATCCTCNTCAATGAGCTGGGAGATCATATAGTCCGAGGGGACCACCACGTCGTAATCCCCGGCGCCGCTTTTCAGCAGGGAGTAGAGGGCCTCGTTGCTCTCGGCGGTCTGGTAGTTGACGATGATTCCGGTNTCCTCCTCGAATTGGGTGATCAGATCCTCGTCGATATACTCGCCCCAGCTGCACACGTTCACCACAGGCTGGGCGTTGGTNTCGCTGGCGAGGCATACCACCGTCAGCAGGAAGCAGGCGGTCAGGACCGCGGCCCCGCCCCGGCGGACCCATCTGCCNCGGGCGGAATCCAGNAGCTCCGTNATCCGCTGGGCCAGGGGNCTCCGCCGCCGCTCNGTCNGGNGGCCGGAGCGCTCCATGCGGGCCTCCCGGATNTTCACCGCCGCCAGCAGCACCAGCACCGTCACAAAGAGGATGGTGGACACGGCGTTGACCTCCGGCGTCACCCGCTTTTTCGTCATGCCGTAGATGGTCATAGCCAGGGTGGAGGAGGACGAGCCCGCCGTNAAATAGCTGATGATGAAGTCGTCCACGCTCATGGTNAAGGCGGTCAGGGCCCCGGAGACNATGCCGGGCTTGATCTCCGGCAGAATCACCCGCCAGAAGGCCTGCATCCAGGTGCAGCCCAGGTCCATGGCGGCGTCCACCAGATTCCGGTCCATCTGCCGCAGGCGGGGGCCNACGGAGAGGATGACATAGGGGATNTTAAAGGCCACATGGGCNATCAGCAAAGAGCCGAAGCCCANAGTCAGCCGGGTAGGCAGCTCCACCAGGTTCTGCGCGCGGTTGAGCCATCCGGCGAAGTCCGCCCACAGGCCGAAGAANGCCACGAAGAACAGGCACATNGCCACGCCCGTCACAATATCCGCGTTCATCATGGGGATGTTGTTGACGGTGTTCAGCACGTTNCGCTGCCGCCGCCGGAGGGCGAAAAAGCCGATGGCGGCGAAGGTCCCGGCCACGGTGGCGATGGCCGTAGCCAGCAGGGACACCAGTAAGGTGGTGTACAGGCTCCGGAGAATCANNCGGTTGTGGAGCAGCTCCNGNTACCAGCCCAGGGAGAAGCCGGTCCACACGCTGTTGCTGCTGCCGGCGTTGAAGGAGAAGACAATCAGCACGAAGATGGGCGCGTACAGGAACAAAAACACCAGGGCCATGAAGACCCGGCTCAGCGCCTTGCCTCTCATAGCATCACCGCCTGTTCCTCGCCCTCGCCGAAGCGGTTCATTACCCACATGCAGACGATGACNACCAGCATCATCACCAGGGAAATGGCCGCTCCCAGCTGGGGATTATAGGCCCCGCCCAGAAACTGCTGTTCAATGAGGTCGCCCAGCAGCATCTCCGTGCCGCCGCCCAGCATTTTGCTGATGGCGAAGGTGGACACGGAGGGGACGAACACCATGGTCACGCCGGAGAGCACCCCCGGCAGGGACAGGGGCAGAATCACCCGGCGGAACACGTTGTAGGTGTCGGCTCCCAGGTCCCGGGCTGCCTCGATCAGGGAGTGATCCAGCTTGATAATAACGGAGTAGATGGGCAGGATCATGAAAGGCAGGTAGTTGTACACCATGCCCAGCACCACCGCACCCTGGGTGTCGATCATGTGGAAAAACTGGATATCCGTTCCGAACATCCGGTTGTACAGGGCGATCAGGCCCAGGCTCCGNAAGAGNNGGTTCANNAGNCCGTTGTTCTCCAGAATGGACATCCAGGAGTAGGTCCGCAGAAGGAAATTCATCCACATNGGNAGNATAATCAGCACCATAGCCAGCCGCTGGAAGCCGGGGCCNTCNTTGCTCATGACGTAGGACACCGGATAGCCGATCAGCAGGCAGATCAGCGTCGCCACCAGGGCCAGCCGGAAGGAGCGGAGGAATACCACGCCGTAGGTTCCCATGCTGGCGAAGTTGGAGAGGGTGAAGCCTCCCCCGGCGGCGGTAAAGGCGTAAACCACCACCATAATAATGGGGGCCACCACAAACAGGGCCATCCAAATCACATAGGGGACGGCCAGCAGGGACAGCTTATTCCTCATGGCCGTCCTCCCCAGGGTCCTCCGGGACCGCGCTGTCCAGCTCGTCGTACTCGTCGGAGAAGGAGGAGTAGTCGCCGTACATNCCGGAATACTGGCTCTTCTTCATAACGTGGATGCCGTCGGGGTCGATTTTAATGCCGATGCGGGCNCCTACGGGGGAGTGNTCCGTGGTCTGGATCAGCCATTTGAAGCCCCGGAAATCCACAATNATGTCGTACTGCATTCCCTTGAAGGTGACGTTGGTNACGGTGCCCGTCAGCTGGCCCTGGTCCTGGGGNACGATGTCGATGTCCTCCGGGCGGATGACCACGTCCACCGGCTCGTTTTCCCCAAAGCCGCCGTCCAGGCAGGGGAACTGGCGGCCGTACATCTGGACCAGGTTGTCCCGGACCATCACGCCNTCGANAATGTTGGACTCGCCGATGAAATCCGCCACAAAGGCGTTTTCCGGCTCGTTGTAAATGTCCTCGGGAGTGCCGATCTGCTGGATNGANCCCTTGTCCATNACCACCACGGTGTCGGACATGGTGAGGGCCTCCTCCTGGTCGTGGGTNACGAAGACGAAGGTAATGCCAACCTGCCGCTGGATGCGCTTCAGCTCGTTCTGCATNTCCTTGCGGAGNTTCAAATCCAGCGCCGCCAGGGGTTCGTCCAGCAGCAGAACCTTGGGGCGGTTCACCAGCGCCCTNGCGATGGCNACCCGCTGCTGCTGGCCGCCGGAGAGGGCGTCGGGCCGCCGGTGCTCAAAGCCCTTGAGGCTGATGATTTCCAGCATTTCCATGACCCGCTTCCGGATCTCCTCCTCGGGACAATGCTTCATGCGGAGGCCGAAGGCGATGTTCTCGAACACGTTCAGGTGGGGGAACAGGGCGTACTTCTGGAAAACGGTGTTGATCTGCCGCCGGTAGGGCGGGAGATCATTGATCCTCACACCGTCAAAGAGGACGTCTCCCGACNNTGGNGNCGTGAAGCCGCCAATAATCCGCAGCGTNGTGNTNTTGCCGCACCCGCTGGGCCCTAACAGTGTGAGGAATTCTTTGTCATGGATATTCAGGTTAACGTTGTTCAATACAGGCTCGTCGTCAAACGCCATGCAGAGGTTCCGCAGGCAGATCAACTCCTTGGACATGTATCCTCCCCCATTTCGATAAAAAATTTTTTAGCCCTTTGCGTCGGACTGTCTATACGCCTCTTTTCTCTGTTGAGGGGGAACCTTTCTCGTCGAAATTCAGCAACTAAAAAATATATCGGAAGTTGCCGGAAATGTCAAGAGAATTCGGAACTTTTCACAAAACTTTTTGGGGGGCTGAAAATCCTTGGGGCGAAAGGACTGCCGGACAGATCTTGCGTTCTGCCGCGGTTGGTGGTAGAATAAGGGGCAATCCTATAGAAAAAAGCGGAGGGATGTTGAAATGCGAGGCGCGAAACTGATTCTGTTCGGCATTGCGGTGCTGCTGCTGGGCGTNAACGCCAGCCTGCTGTCCGGCCTGCAGCTGCCCACCTANCATAATTGGCTGTTTGAGCTGCTGGGCCTGGTCTGCCCGGTGTTTGGAATCATGCTGGCCGTCTGGGGCGTTTTNGCCAAAGACGACGCNGAAAAAGACGAGAATAAGGGCGCGAACTAGGAATGGGGACAAGCGCGGGGATTCGTTGTCCGGCGGTTTCGCCGTTCCGGCGCGTCAGCCGTGGGGAGANGGAAANTATTTTTCCCGGAAGGGAACGGCCTCCACNGTGAATTCCCGGCCCCGCAGGTAATTCANAAGNCCCGCGTCNGTGGGGAANGCGAACCGCAGCTTGTAGGAGTACAGGGCCTGCCGGGTTTCGNGGCGGCGGCGGTTGACGGCGCCGTTTCCNTACTTGCCGTCTCCCAGGAGGGGGCAGCCNATCTCCGCCATGGACACCCGGATCTGGTGGGTCCTTCCGGTNAGCAGCCGGCACTCCACCAGGGACAGNTCCCCCCGNGTTTCCAGCGTCTCGTACAGCGTCACGGCGGTTTTGCCGCCGGGGACGGGGCGGCGGTGGAAGGACACCTGGTTTTTCTCCTCATTTTTCAGCAGNAAGCCCTGGATCTTCCCCTTTGGGGGCTTGGGCCGGCCGGCGGTAACGCAGAGGTAGGATTTCTCNATCTCGTGATCCCGGATTTTCTCGTTGATGATCCGCAGAGTCTCGGCGTTTTTGGCGGCGATGACGATNCCGCCGGTGTTCCGGTCGATGCGGTTGCANAGGGCCGGGGCAAAGGCGTTTTCCGCCCGGGGGCTCCACTCCTTTTTCTGGTACAGNTAGGCCTGGATNTGGTTGATGAGGGTGTTGACCTTCTCCGTCTCGTCGGCGTGGACCACCATGCCGGGNCGTTTGTCCGCCAGNAGGAGGTTTTCGTCCTCGTAGACGATGGTCAGCTGGGGATGGAACAGGGTCAGGAAGAGATTTTCCTCTCCGGGCTTGTCAAAGAACTCGTCGTTGATGTATAATTGAAGCACGTCGCCCTCCCGAAGCCGGGCGTCCCGCTGGGAGCCCTTGCCGTTGACCTTGATCCGTTTGAGGCGGATATACTTTTGCAGGAGGGCCGGGGGCAGAAGNGGCAGGTTTTTTCCCACGAAGCGGTCCAGCCGCTGTCCCGCGTCGTTTTTTCCGATNATGAATTCCCGCATAAGGCGTTCCCCCTTCCGCCCGGGCAGGCCGGGCTGGTGTTCTCCTTTATCATAGCGGTTTGGGAGAAGAAAGTAAAGCGCCAAANGTAGAAATTGATCGTGAATCATGGACAGTNTATAATAGAAATCCATTATCAATTATCCATTTTCCATTGGGTTTGGAGGTGAGCGCCATGGACGCAGACCGGGATATTCTGCAAGCCGCCCTCTGCCGCCCCAGAGACTGGCTGGAAAATTTCCAGCGGCGGACCTATCCGGAGGCTTTCCGGGACTATCAGGCGCGGTTCGCCCCGGCCTATAGGGTGGCCGTCGCCGAAACCGCCGGGGACGGGGACGCCCAAAAGGCGCTGGCGGAGGAGCTTCTGGCGGTCCTGGACCAGGAGCGGAAGCGCCGCCCCTTCTGGGACCGGGGCGCTCTGGCGGTGGACCAGCGCCAGCTGGCGGCCATTTATTTCTCCCCCATGCTCTTGGCTCTGGACATGGAGGAGGGCCGGGAGTTCTGCAAGCTCTTCCGGGACGCCTGGACCGCCCGCTGGCCCAAAGAGACCTACGGCATTACCACGGCGGAAAATATCCAAACGGGCTTTAAAACCACCTTCATGGGCATCCCCCTGGAGCGCCGCCAGGAGAAGAACGACTGGCTGTAGAGTCCTGTCCGGCGGAATTTTTTCCATTCCTGGGGGAAGAGGACAAGAAAAAGCCGGAAAATTTGAAAAAATTGTTTGACAACCGGGGAACCATCCCTTATAATATTAGTCGTGTCATTGCGAGGCAGATTATGATTTTAGATGTAAGACCCATTCTCTATACCCCCGGCAGGTGTCTGGATTTCCAGTTTTCCCTGGATCTCTCCGGCGTGGAGTTTGCCGGCCGGTATCCCGTCAGCCGGGAGGTGAAGGTTTCCGGCGAGGCCCGGAACACCGGCGGCCTGCTGGAGCTGGAATTCACTGCCGAAACGCTGCTGGATGCGGTGTGCGACCGCTGCGGCAGGGCCTTTTCCCAGGAAAAGGCGGTGCCCTACCGCTGTCTGCTGGCAGAGGATCTGGAAAACGGGGAAAACGATGAAATTGAGCTGCTGGACGACGGCAGGGTGGACCTGGGGGATTTGGCCCGGACGGTTTTCCTGCTGGGCATGGACACGAAGACCTTGTGTTCTGAAGATTGCAAAGGACTGTGCCCCCGCTGCGGCGCCGACTTGAATCTCGGCCCCTGCTCCTGCAAAAAGGAGATTGATCCGCGGCTGGCCGTCCTGGCTAAGCTTTTGGAGGACAGATAAATCATAAACAGGACGGGCCTTGCCCGGGCCTTTGAACGGAGGTGTCACAATGGCAGTACCCAAGGGAAAAGTATCCAAGGCAAGACGCGATAAACGGCGCAGCTCTCACTGGAAGCTGACCGCCCCCACGCTGGTGGCGTGCCCCAAGTGCGGCGCGATGCATTTGCCCCATAGAATGTGCCCGGAATGCGGCAGCTACAATGGCCGCGAGGTAAAGGTCGTCAAGTCTGTCGCCGCGAAATAAGCACATAAGCGCAAAAAGAGGGAAGGAAGCCTTCCCTCTTTTCTTTTTTGTAAAGAACCTGTCAACAATGGCGTTCAGTGAAGAGAAAGCCCAGCCAAAAAGCTATGCAGGGTCACCCCGTCCAGGCCCCAAGATCAGCTCACAGCTTCAGCATAAGCTGATCCCATAACCAAAAGGCTGTTTACCAGAGCATTGGCAAATTCCTTCGGAATGGTTTACCGGAGTGTTGGCAAGCCCTATGGAATGGCCTGACCAGGAGGTCAGGCCCCACAAGGAGACTCTCAAGCCTCGCCCGATAGACAGGCGCATTACGATGAACCACCAGGGTGCGTCAGCGCAAATAGGGCGGAGAGGTATCATCAACCACCAAACCCCCGCTTGCAGTGCGTCGCGGGATAGAGACATACCTGTCATTCTGGGCAGCTCTTGCGCGCAAGCGGTTTCTCTTTTGGACCGTCCACGGCCCGTTTTCTCTTTGGCGCAACCAAAGAGAAAATGGGGGG
>JAAVHG010000084.1 GCA_014799855.1 Oscillibacter sp. | reverse complement strand
TCGCCGCCCTGGAGGCCCAGGGGGAGGACGTGTGCGCCGTGCTGGTGGAGCTGGTCCAGGGGGAGGGCGGCGTTCTGCCCCTGGACAAGGAGTACGTCCAGGCGGTAGCCAAGCTGTGCCGGGAGCGGGACTGGCTGCTGCTGGCCGACGAGGTGCAGACCGGCGTAGGCCGGACGGGAAGTCTCTTCGCCTATCAGCAGTACGGCATTCTGCCCGACGCCGCCTCCTTTGCCAAGGGCATCGCCGGGGGCCTGCCTATGAGCGGCGTTCTCGCCAGCGAGAAATGCCGGGACGTGCTGGGCCCCGGCACCCACGCCACTACCTTCGGGGCCAATCCCGTCTGCGCCGCCGCGGGCCTGGTGGTGCAGGAAACCCTTAGCGACGAGTTTTTGCGGGAGGTTCAGGCCAAGGGCCAGTACCTCCGCCAAGGCATTGAGGACTTGAACCTCCCCTGCTTCGGCAAAACCCGCGGCCTTGGCCTTATGATCGGCATTGAGGTAAACGAGGGCTTTTCCAACAAGGATACCGCCAACCGCCTCATTGAAAATGGCTTGCTGGTGCTGACCGCCGGGCCGGGTATGCGCCTCCTGCCGCCGCTGGTCATCACGAAAGAGGAGATGGACCAGGGGCTGGCGATCATGAAGAAGGTGCTGGCGTAAATTCGTCTGCCGCCAAAAATGAAATTGATAATGGACCATGAAGGTTCGCCTTTGGCGAATCGGGTTTCATCATTCCGGCTTCGCCGGAATACATTCGCTGTCCATGATCCATTTTCCATTATCCGTGAAAAAGGAGAACATATGAATCAGAAGCATTTTTTAAAGCTCCTGGACTTCACCCCGGCGGAGATCCAGCAATTTCTGGACACCGCCGCCGACCTGAAGGCCAAGAAGAAGGCCGGGATTCCCCACCGCTATCTGGAAGGGAAGAACGTGGCCCTGATTTTCGAGAAGACCTCCACCCGGACCCGGTGCGCCTTTGAGGTAGCCGCCCAGGATCTGGGCATGGGCAGCACCTATCTGGGCCCTACCGGCTCTCAGATAGGCGTGAAAGAGTCCATCGCCGACACTGCCCGGGTGCTGGGCCGGATGTTTGACGGCATCGAGTACCGGGGCTTTGGTCAGGATCTGGTGGAGGAGCTGGCAAAATTCGCCGGGGTGCCCGTGTTTAACGGCCTTACCGACGAGTTCCACCCCACCCAGATTCTGGCGGATTTTCTCACCGTTCAGGAGCATTTTGGGAAATTGCAGGGGGTCAAGCTGGTCTATCTGGGGGACGCCCGGTTCAACATGGGCAACTCCCTGATGGTTGGCTGCGCCAAAATGGGGATGCGGTTCGCGGCCTGCGCCCCCCAGGCCTACATGCCGGACCCGGCCCTGATTGCCCAATGCCGGGACATTGCCAAGGAAACCGGGGCCGAGCTGAGCTTCATCACCGACCCCATGGAGGCGGTACGGGGGGCCGACGTGCTGTACACCGACGTGTGGGTCTCCATGGGTGAGCCGGTGGAGGTCTGGCAGGAGCGGATCGACGCCCTGGGGCCCTATCAGGTGACCCAGGCCCTGATGGACGCCGCCGGGCCCCAATGCCGCTTTATGCACTGTCTCCCCGCCTACCACGACCACAAGACCAAGGTGGGCCGGGAGATGGGAGAAAAATTCGGCCGGGAGGCTATGGAGGTCACCGACGAGGTTTTCGAGTCACCCGCTTCCATCGTCTTCGACGAGGCGGAAAACCGGATGCACACCATCAAGGCCGTCATGTATGAGCTGATGAAATAAAAAACGCCCGCCTCTCTGAGAGGCGGGCGTTTTTCTTCACTCTTCCTTGTTTTTCCGCTCTTTCTGCGCCTGCCGGAGGTAGTCGTGGTCCGCCGTTTTCCTGCTGGGGACAAAGCCCTGGGCGGCGGTCCGCTTCTCGCCCTTGCTCTTGGCGTAGAAAAATCCGGTGACGGAGAAGACCAGGGCGCCGATGAAGTTGACGAACAAATCTTTCATGGTGTCGATGATGCCGATGTCCAGATAGCCGCCCAGGCCCAGGCTCCCGCCGTTGACCACCACGTCCTCAATTCCCTGAACGGCGATCACCTTATTGCTGTTGGTAGGGTCCAGGGCCACGGAGTAGATGGCGTTGACCACGGTATCCTTCTGCATGTCCGTGTGAAAGAAAAGGTCCGCGCCGAACTCGAAAAACTCCCACAGCACGCCGATGGTCATGGAGAAGCAGAAGGCCATCAGGGCCAGGAAGAAGGGGGAGAGGTCGAAGGTAAGCCGCTCGTCGTCGTTGAGGAGCAAGACCATGGAAAAGCCCACGGCGGCGGCCAGGAAGCCGTTCAGCGTATGGAGCATGGTGTCCCAGTGGGGCACCACCACATAGAAGGCGTTGACCTCCCCCAAAATCTCCGCCGCGAAGATGAAGCACAGCACGGCGATTTCCAGCGGCGGCGGAAGCTCGATGTGGAGCCGCACCTGAATCCAGCTGGGGACGTACAACAGCGCGAGGGCCAGAATGCAATAGAACGCGCTCTCATAGTTGCCCTGGAAGATCTGGCGGATGAGGATGACGATCACCAGGGCCCGCAGAGCGTAGAATACGATGAAGGAGCTGCGGTGCTCTCTAAGCTCCTGCTGGACCGCCTGACGGAAATCCCGCTTTTCCTGTTTTTTCTCCTGCCGTGTCTTTTTCATAAGGACCTCCTTGGCGTAAATCGACAATATATTTGTGTAGTATAGCACAAAGCGGCCCCGCTGACAAGCGGGACCGCCGTTTTGGGAGTGTCCTACCGCGCATTTTAAGAGACAACGGGTTTTTTCTCATAAGGATATGGAAACCCGCTCTATTACTGGTAGAAGGATATTTCGACTTTGTACAAAAATCGTTATAAACTCTTCTAATGGGACACTCTCCGCCGTTTTCTCGCTTACGGCTCCTTTTTCCGCGGATTGTCCATGATGTTCCACGCGCAGGCCGTCAGAATGGCGGAGAATGCCGGAATGCCCCTTATTTTTCCGCCGTTCCCTTCCTCCGGCCCATGCGGACGCAGGCCGCCATATAGGATATCTGGGACACGCCCATGATGAGCGTCACCAGAAACACCGGCAGAAGGCCGATATCCAGGGTCATGCCCATGATCAGCAGTACCAGCCACAACCCCAGGCAGACCCGGCTGGTCATCTGGTAGGCGCACATGGCCGCTTGGCCGATCTGGGCCCGCTCCGCTTCGTCACAGCTGTCCAGCCACTTTTTGCGGAATTTAACATCGTACACGCTGCCCTTTTTCTCCGGATTCATCCGCTTGGTCAGATCCACCGCCTTCTGCTCAATGACGATGACCAGGGCAATGGCAGCGAGGAAGGGAACCACCGTCACCATCAGCTCCAACTCAAACCAAACTCCGGAGGCGAAAAAGAAGAAGCTCATAATCAACAGCGCCGAGGCCAGCAGAAGCACCCAAGTCAGCAGCATATCAATCGCGTCCGCCTCGTCCTCATCCTCCCGATCCCAGGCGGCAAACCGTCTTTTTGCCCGGAAATACAGCGCCAGGGCATGCCCGCCCAGCAAAACTACCGCCGCCGGAAGTCCCCAGGGCGTGATGTAACGCAGAAAGCCGTTTACCGCCTCCGCCGCGGCCTCCGCGCCGCCGGAGAAGTCCACCCAGCAGATGGCAATGCCCAGCACGCCGCCTAATACCAGCGACCCCAGCAGGGCCAGGAAAAACTTTGGCATGGCCCGCCGGTTTTCCAATTTCACATTGTCACTCATGTTCCGATTCCTCCTCATAGGAAAAAATGTCCTCCACCTGAACGCCGCAGGCCTTCGCGATTTTCAGCGCCAGGGTGACGGAGGGAGAATAGTCCCCCCGCTCGATCATGCTGATGGTCTGGCGGGAAGCGCCTACCCGGCGGCCCATCTCCTGCTGGTTGACCCCCAGCCGGACCCGGTACTCCTTCAGCCGGTTATATAAGGGCATGTCATCGCCTCTCTTTCCAATTCCCGGTGTTTCCGGACAGTTGACAGGTTTCCTTTTCAAATCGACAATTATCCTTGTCAATCACAGGATACCACTGACAAGGATACTTGTCAATAGGAACAAAAAAAGATTCCCGAAATTTCG
Source organism: Oscillibacter sp. (assembly GCA_014799855.1). Classification (GTDB taxonomy): domain Bacteria; phylum Bacillota; class Clostridia; order Oscillospirales; family Oscillospiraceae; genus Oscillibacter. Next base: position 8,117 of record JAAVHG010000084.1, on the reverse strand, counting down.
GGAATCCTTTCGCAAAGCCTCAGTTCTCCTCCCGGTATTTCCGGGCGGTTTTCAGGTAGCCTTCGGCGGAATGGCGGTTTCCGGCGATCTCCTCCGGCGTCAGGGGACGGACCACCTTGGCGGGACTGCCCAGAATCATGGAGCCGTCGGGCGCGTCCATTTTTCCCGTGACCAAGGCCCCGGCTCCCACGATGCAGTCCCGGCCCACCTTCGCGCCGTTCAGGAGGATGGCCCCCATGCCAATCAAGGTGTTGTCCCCTACCGTACAGCCGTGGACAATGGCCCCGTGGCCCACGGTGCAGCCCGCGCCCACGCGGGTCTCCTCATGGAGGACGGCGCAGTCCTGGATGTTGGTGCCCTCCCCTACGGTAATGGCCCCGTCGTCCCCGCGGAGGACGGCGTTGTACCAGATGTTTACGTCTTTGCCCAGGGTCACGTCCCCGGATACCCGCGCGCCGGGGCAGATCAGGACGGATTCGTCGGTCTCTCTCAATTTGTATGCCATGTGATTCTCTCCTCTATGTTTTGTTCATCGGGTTTATACTATGATAAAAGCCGTGGTTCCTTAGAAACGGGCGGGCGCGGAGGCCCGCCCCTGGGGGATTAGGAAAATTCCGGGGCGAAATTGCCGTCGATGAAGATGGGAACCTCTTTTCCGTCCCGGGTAGTGCCCACAATGGAGAGATCCGGCGTGCCGATCATAAAGTCCACGTGGGTGATGGAATCGTTGAGGCCCCGGGCTTTCAGCTCATCCTTGGTCATCTGCTGGCCTCCCTCCAGGCAGGGGTAGGCCTCGCCAAAGGCGATGTGGCAGGCGGCGTTCTCGTCGAAGAGGGTGTTGTAGAACAGGTGCTTCAAATTGGAAATGGGGCTGTCGTAGGGCACCAGGGCCACTTCGCCGAAAAAGCTGGCCCCCTCGTCCACGCTGATGGCGGCTTTCAGGGATTCCTCCCCCAGCCGGGCGGAGGCCTCCACGATNTTCCCGTCCTTCACCACAAAACGGAGGTCCTCAATGGTATTGCCATCGTTGACCAGCGGCATGGAGCCCATCACGACNCCGTTGGCCCCGGTCTTCAANGGAGAGGTAAACACCTCCTCCGTGGGNATGTTGGCGATATAGCCGCGGCCGGAGAGGGTGCGGTCCTCGCCGCTCTCCCAGATNTGGCCCTCGGGCAGCTCCACGGTGAGATCCGTACCCANGGCGTTTTTGTAGCGCAGGGATTTCAGCTTGAGGGCGTTCAGCTTTTCCACCCGCTGTTCCAGCGTGGCCAGGTGCTCCCGCCAGCGGTCCACGGCTTTGCCGTCCCCGGCGACGCGGACGGTGGTGAAGATNTCCTCCCACAGGGCCTCCACGGCCTCCTGGTCCCCCATNTCCGGGAAGACCCGCTTGGCCCAGCTGGGGATGGGAATGGAGGCAATGCACCAGGGGAAGCCNCCGCACATCTGGAGGCGGTCGAAGTCNTTCAGGGCCTTGCCGCTGGCCCGCTGGGCGGCGATGATGCGCTTGGTGTCCACGCCCTTGAGATTTTCCGGGTCCGTGGCGGAAATCGCCAGATACGCCGTGCCCTCCAGGGCGTAGTCGTTGAAAAAGTGCCGCCGCCAGAGGGGAACCGTCTCGAACACCGCCTCGTCCGCGTGGAGGTACTTCATGCGGGTCATGGCNTCGTCGNTCCAGTTNNNNACNACCTCGNAGNNCCCGGCGTCGTAGGCCTCCTGGGCGCACAGCCGGGCGAAGAAGGCNCACTCCACCGGGGCGGAGATAATCATCCGCTGGCCCTTTTCCACGTTCAGGCCCACCCGNACCAGAAGGCGGGCGTACTCTCTCAGTTTTTCGTTCTGCAAAGCAATCATCCTTTCGTTTTCTCAGCGTTATCCCTTATTTTACGCGGTATTCTTGAATTTTACCAGANTTTTTCTCCTCNATNCTGTCCTTCCGGAGGCTGATCANNGTCCCGTTCAGCTCCGCNCCCATGATCAGNGCCACGGCGCTCATGTTCAGCCAGATCANCAGGGCNATGACGGTGCCNATGGAGCCGTAGAGCAGGGAGTAATTGGCAATATTATCCACATAAAAGGCGTACAGCCAGCTGAGGCCCATCCAGGCCCCCAGGGCCGCCAGTGTCCCCGGCCAGATATTCCGCCAGGGCTGTATGGAGTCCTGGGCCANGGCGTAGAGGAAGAAGAGGGCGAAGAAGCCCGCCGCCGCGGCCACGGGGAACCGGAGCCNGGTCCAGGTNTCCGCCACNAAATCCGGCAGGGAGAGATGCTCCACCGCGTAGCCCAATATCCGGCCGCCNACGGTCATCAGGGCCAGGGTGGAGGCGATGGCGGTGATGAGGAGGACGGTGTACAGCAGGGTTTTCAGCATGTGCCGCACCGGACCCTTGGGCGGACCCAGGTGGTAGGCGGTCCGCACCGCCCGCATGAGGGTATTGGTGGCCCGCATNGGGAAGTAGATGGANAACACCAGCCCGAACACCAGCAGGTGGGGGCTGGGATTCCGGCCCACATAGGTCAGGTACATGCCCACNAACTCCACNATGGCCTGGGGCAGAATCTCCTTGAGGCCCCGGAGAATCCCCGCCACGTCCAGCTGNAACAGGCCCAGCAGGGCGCTGATGAAAATCAGGAAGGGGAAGAGCATGAAGAGCAGGTAAAAGGCCAGCGCGGCGCTTTGAATCCCCACGCTGTGGCGGAGATACCGCTGGACCATAAGATAGGCGCCGCGGAAAAAGCGGTTTTGGGGAAGCCTGGAGATCACGCGATCACCTCCATATTTATGGATAATGGACCATTATTCCCACTTCCCCCATACCTCCGGGCANTAGCCCACGGTGGCCTCNCTGCCGTTGCGGACNATGGGGGTCTGGAACAGCTCCGGGTGCTCCAGGAGCTTCTCCTCCTGGGCGTCNGGGGTGATGTAGGCCATGTAGAGGTCCTCATAGGCCCGGCATTTTGTGTTGACCAGGGCGGAAAATCCAATTTTCTGCTTGACGGACTGGTACTCCCGGGGGGATAATCCCTTTGAGGGCAGATCGATGTACTGNTACTTGATCCGGCGCTCCTTGAACCAGCGCTCCGCCTTCTTGCTGTCAAAGGATTTTGAGGAGCCGAAAATCTGGATGTTCATGGTCTTGTTCTCCTTTATGTGCAAATTCCCGCGTCATGTCCAGTATACACTATTTTAACGGTTGGGGAGGTTTTTTTATGACGGAATCTGTCAGGAAATTGAAGGCGCTGGTGGACGGCACCNACAACATCGTCTTCTTCGGCGGGGCCGGCGTGTCCACGGAGTCCGGCATCCCGGATTTCCGCTCTACCGATGGGCTGTACCACCAGGAATGGAAATACCCGCCNGAGACTATTTTAAGCCATACCTTCTACGAAAGCAACCCCGAAGAATTTTTTCGTTTCTACCACGCCAAGCTCCTGGCCCCCGGGGTCAANCCCAACGCGGCCCACAGGAAGCTGGCCGAGTGGGAGGCCCAGGGAAAGCTGAGGGCCATCGTCACCCAGAATATCGACGGGCTTCATCAGGCCGCCGGAAGCAAAACCGTCCTGGAGCTTCANGGCAGCGTCCACCGGAACTACTGCCAACAGTGCGGGAANTTCTACGGCTTCGACTTCATGCTCAACAGCCAGGGAGTGCCCAAGTGCTCCTGCGGCGGGCGGATCAAGCCGGACGTGGTGCTCTACGAGGAGGGCCTGGACAGCCAGACCCTCAACGACGCGGTTCGCTTCATCGCCCAGGCGGACGTGCTGATCATCGGCGGCACATCCCTGAACGTGTACCCGGCGGCAGGGCTGATCAACTACTACCGGGGGAACAAGCTGGTGCTGATCAACAAATCCGCCGTGGCCCGGGATCTGACCGCGGGCCTGGTCATCACCGACCCCATCGGGGAGGTTTTGGGACAGCTCTAAGCTCCGGAAACGGCACGGAGCGGAGAACGACAGCCGTTCCCCGCTCCCATGCTTCGCGCCTCAGCGCATTTCCGAGACGATGTTGTCCACGGCGTGATCCACAGCGACGCCCAGCTTGTGGATGCTCTTTCCCACCTGAGTTTTCATGGGATCCTTGCCGTAAGGGGCCATCATCCCCATGACCGCGCCGGTCATCAGTCCGGCGCTCATACCGACCCAAAATCCGGTAGACATTTTCATCATTTACTCACTCCTTTTCGGCACAGCCCTAGTATGGCCTTAACGGGGCGGAAAAAACCAGCCGGGGATTTGCCAAATTCAAGAAGAAGCGGTATACTATTTGTAAAATAAAGCGGACGGGCCCGGAGGCCCGCCCCGCAAAAGACAACATAACAACCCTTCAGGAGGCACTATGACCAGGATCTATCTTATCCGCCACGCGGAGGCGGAAGGCAACCTATACCGCATCGCCCAGGGCCAATACGACAGCGCCCTCACCGACCGGGGCTGGCGGCAGGTCCGGGCCCTGGAGCGGCGGTTTGCCGATGTCCACATCGACGCCGTGTATTCCAGCGACCTGTACCGCACCTGCGCTACCGCCAGCGCCCTGTATCTGCCGAAAAACCTGCCTCTCCAGCGGAAGCGGGGCCTCCGGGAGATCCACGTGGGCGTCTGGGAACAGAGGACCTGGGGAGACATCTTCCGGACCGACGGGCAACAGATGGAATATTTCGGCACCCGCCCGGATCTCTGGCAGGTGGAGGGGGCGGAGCGGCCCCAGGCGGTGCTGGACCGGGCGCTGGACGCCCTGCGGGAAATCGCCGGGGAGAATCCGGGCCGGACTGTGGCGGCCTTCTCCCACGGCTATGTGATCCGGCTGATTCTGGCGGCCCTGCAGGGGGTTTCCATCCAGCAGCTGGCCCAGACTCCCGTAGGGGACAACACCGCCGTTTCCCTGCTGGAAGCCGATGAACCGGGGAAGCTCCGGATGGTGTTCCGGGACGACAACAGCCATCTNCAAACGCCGGAATTTTTGGCGGGGGAAAAGGTNCGGAAGCGGGCCAACGGCCTNGAGCCGGGGCTTTATTTCAAGCCTCTGCGCCTGCCGGAGCAGGCGGATTTCTTCCGCAGCCTCTCCGGCGGGGCGGACGTGCCTCCGGAAACGGCNCTGGTGGGCTATCTCCGGGAGGAGCCGGTGGGGCTGGTGGCCTTCGGCGGCNTGGAGGACCGGGCGGGGCGGATCGCCCTGGCGGTTATCCGGGAGGACTTCCGGAANCGGGGCTTCGGCGTGCAGCTGATCGGCCAGGCGGTNCAGCATTGGCGGCCCCTGGGNGCGGAGGCCCTGCGGCTGACTCTGGAGCCGGACAGCGGGGCGAGGCAGTTNTTCCTGGACTATGGCTTCCATCCGGTGGAGGNNNNTTCCGCGGAGGGGGAAACTCTGGAAAAGAGCATNGCCTACGACCCGGCGTTTCTGTCCTGAAAAACNGNCTCTTGGGACNNGNCCCGGCTTGAAAAATGGCAGAATGCCCGATGACGNNGGATTGATTCGTCAGGTAAGGCAAACATTTGCCGGAATNCTTTGTGCATTTGAAAAATATTGCACGCAGTATGACGGAAAATGGCCCGNNGTTTGGGCGTTTTGACATTTTTTAAGCTGGGACAAGTTTTGACAAAGTTGGCATTGACAAACAGAGTATGATTTGACTATAATACTTTCGTCAAAACAAGGTCCCATTAAAAGGGAGTAGCTGGCATCTTTCTAAGGTGCGGCGCGTTTCGTCAGCACGGCGGCCCAGCCGCCCGGAGNGCGCCTGAAATAGCGAGACTTTTATTGCCCACAAGTCCCGGCGAGAGTATTCTTCCGGCATTGCGGCGCGATGAGGGTCTCGTTTCATTTTGGACTTTCCCGCAAAAAGCTAAGCTTTGNGGAAAGAAAAAGAAAGGTGCGAAGATTATGGACATTGTGATCACNATTCTGCTGTTCCTCCTGGGCCTGACCCTGATTGTCAAGGGCGGCGACTGGTTTCTGGACGGCGCTGTCTGGATTGCCGAGGCCACCGGCGTGCCCCGCTTCATCATCGGCGCCACTATCGTGTCCCTNGCCACCACCCTGCCGGAGCTGACGGTGTCCGTCACCGGCGTGCTGCANGGGGAGGTGGACCTGGCGGTGGGCAACGCCGTGGGGTCCGTCACCGCCAATCTGGGACTGATTCTGGGCCTGTCCGTGGTGTGCCTGCCCTCGGCGGTCATCCGGAAGCAGTTCAACCTCAAGGCCGTGTTGATGGCGGTGGGCGCGGCGCTGCTGCTGTTTCTCTGCCGGGGGGGAATTATGCCCCTGGTCCCTAGCCTGGCGCTGTTTGTGGTCTTCGCCGTGTATCTGGGCAGCAACCTTNTGGACGCCAAGTCCAGCATGGCCGAGGAGCGNAAGNCGAAGCGCCGCACCGTGTCCCACCGGCAGATGTATATGAAGCTGGGNCTGTTTGTTCTGGGCGTGTCGGCNATTGTGGCCGGNTCTCAGCTNCTGATCGAATACGGCAGCCAGCTGGCCCTTCTGCTGGGGGTGCCCGCCAGCATNATCGGCGTCACCATGGTGGCGGTGGGCACGTCCCTGCCGGAGCTGGTGACCACCCTGACGGCTATCGCCAAGAAAGAGGCCTCCATGTCCGTGGGCAACATCATCGGNGCCAACGTCATCGACCTGACCNTGATCCTCCCGGTGTGCTCCGCCTTCTCNACCGCCTCCGGCCGNCAGCTGACCATNGGGTCCCAGACGACGCTGCTGGATCTGCCGGTGTGNCTGGGGCTGTGCCTTCTGGCGGTGCTGCCGCCCCTGATCCGGGGCCGGTTCTACCGCTGGCAGGGGGCGCTGATGCTGGCGGTTTACGGNNCATACATGTTTGTTCTGTTCGCCTGANNCGGTNAAATCCAGCAAAAAGTGGACTGCTTTTCNNGAAGCAGTCCACTTTTTACAGCATTTTTACNATATCCCGGACAATCCGGGCGGTCATGCCCCAGATGGGCCNGTCCCCCCAGCGCCAGATGGGCACCTCCACCTCGCCGCTGGCCCAGGGATAGTCCGGAGCCACTCCCGCCGCCNCATNGGGAAAATCCNCGGGAATCTGAGGGACCAGGGCATAGCGGCGCACNACCGGAGGCGTTTCCCGGAAGAACCGGACCGGCACGGCGAAGGCCTCCGCCACCTCCGCCGGGGAGGGCCGGAGGGCCGCCATNCCCGCCGCGGAGACTATCCCCAGAACCGGATGCAGGAGAAAGCCCCGCTGGTTGCAGATAAANTCCGTCAGGCCCAGGACCTCCACCTCCGCCGCCGGGATGGACAGCTCCTCCGCNGTCTCCCGGAGNGCNCACTGGATCTGGCTCTCTCCCGCCTCCATCCGTCCGCCNGGAAAACACACCTCGCCCCCCTGNCGGAGGCCCTTGNCCCGGACCTCAAACAGAAGGCTCAGCCCCTCCGCCGTCTCCGTCAGGGGACAGAGGACGGCATAACTGCTCCCGGCCCCCAAAAGCCCCGGCGTCCTGCCCTGGAGGCGGCGGCGCAGGGCCTGCAGATCCGCCGTCACAGCAGCATNGTCAGCACCTGGCGGTGGTTTTGGATATCCACCGCCGGGAGGCTGGGGGCGTACTCCCCGTCCAGNGACCAGGGCAGGTCNTCCTNNGTNTCCAGNCGNAGGGNGGANACATGGCGGAACACCAGCCCCTGGCTGTCGTACTCCTGGTTCAGCAGGGCCCGCACCAGATCCTGAAGCTCCTGGGCATTGGTGGGATTGGGTATGAGAAGAAGCTCGAAGAGGCCGTCATCCAGCACCACCCGCTCCGGGTTCAGCTTCATCAGCCCGCCGATGGAGGTGGAGTTGCACACCGCGCCGAAAAGATACTCCCCGTCCAAGACCTCCCCGTCGGCGGTGATGCGGACCTGATAGGGCCGGAGGGTGTTCAGGTCCTTCATGCCCTCCAGGATATAGGCGAAGTGGCCCAGGGCGTTCTTGGCGGTCTGAGGGGCCGCGTAGCTGGTCCGGGTAAAGGCCCCGAAGGAGGCCACGTAGACAAATGGCCGCCCGTTGAAGGTCCCCACGTCCAGCCGCTTCCCCTCGCTGGCGTTGATCTGCTCCGCCGCCAGGACGGGGTCGGCGGGGAGGGCGAGGCTGGCCGCGAAGTCGTTGGTGCTGCCGCAGGGG
>JAAVHG010000083.1 GCA_014799855.1 Oscillibacter sp. | reverse complement strand
CCTGGAACACTACCTGGAGCTTCACCATATTGTCCTGCAATTGGGCCAGGCTCCGCTCCAGAAGAACCTTGCCGTGATCCATGATGCCCACGTGGTCGCACACGTCCTCCAGCTCCCGGAGATTGTGGGAGCTGACCAGCACCGTGGAGCCCCGCTGGCTCACGTCGCCCATCACCAGGGACCAGACCTGCCGCCGCATAACAGGGTCCAGGCCGTCCACCGGCTCGTCGAGAATCAGGTAGTCCGGCATACAGCTGAGGGCCAGCCAGAAGGCGGCCTGCTTCTGCATACCCTTGCTGAGGCGGCGGATGGCCCGCTTTTCGTCCAGCTGGAAGATCTCCCGGAGCTTTTCGTACCGCTCCATGGAGAAATTGGGATAAAAGCCCCGGTAAAAGCGCATCATGTCCTTGATGGTGGACTGGTTAAAATAGTACCAGTCGTCGGGGATGACGGCGATCCGCCGCTTNANGGCCTCGTTTTCCCAGATGGGCTCGCCGCCCAGGCGGATTTCCCCCTCGTCCTGGCGGTACACNCCGGTGAGACAGCGGATCAGGGTGGATTTGCCCGCGCCGTTGGGGCCCACCAGNCCGTACACGCTGCCGGCGGGGACCTGAATATCCGCCCCGTCCAGGGCGGTGAACGNGTCGAACCGCTTAACCAGATTATTGACCGAAATCATGCCTGTTCCTCCTTTANCAGCGCCGCCAGCTCCGCTTCCGCGACGCCCAAGTATCTCAGCTCCGACAGCAGCTCCCGGACCTTATCCATCAGTTCCCGCCGCCGCGCCTCGTCGGCCCCGGCGTTTCCGGCGGCGAAGCTGCCCTTTCCGGGCACGGAGTAGATGTAGCCCTCCCCTTCCAGCTCGTTATAGGCCCGCTGGATGGTGTTGGGGTTGATGGAAAGCTGCGTCGCCAGGGAGCGCACCGAGGGGAGCTTTTCGTCCGGCCCCATGGCTCCCGTCACAATCAGCTTTCGCAAGCCATCCTTGATCTGTTCGTAGATGGGCCGGGAATCCCGGTAATTCAGACTGATCATCCCGTCACCTTCCCTTCCGCGGCCNANGCCGCAAACTGTATTAACTGTACTAGTACGGTTAGCGTACCACTGCCGTCCCCGCTTGTCAAGAGGAATTTTTCCAGCGGGGAAAATTTTCTCCCGGNCCCGGACCGCCGCTCTCCGCGGGGCACGTCCGATCTATTCATCATTCACGAGAAAATCAAGAAAAAACCCGTGAAAATCGAGAAAAATATTCTTTACAACTGTCAATATTTGTGATATGCTGTTTCCGCACGTGACATCACGGGCAGAATCGGCCCCAGGGCCTCGTTCCGCGGACCTTCACCATCCCGAAGCGCGGTTCTGCGGGGAATTACAGGAAAGGTGGAAACCATTATGCTGCGCAAAGAGCAAAAAGCCGAAATCATCAACGCCAACCGCACCCACGAGACCGANACCGGATCTCCGGAGGTTCAGATCGCCATCCTGACGGAGCGGATCAACGTCCTCACCGAGCATATGCGCCAGAANCCCCAGGACAANCACTCCAACCGGGGCCTGCTGAAAATGGTCGGTAAGCGCCGGAGCCTCCTGGANTATCTCCAGAAGAAGGATATTGAGCGCTACCGCGCCCTGATCGCCAAGCTGGGCATCCGTAAGTAAGACGCAGAAAAAGGGCGACGGGCGCCGTCGCCCTTTTTGCCGTTTTCCCCGCCCGCGCGAGAGCCGCAANNGCCTTTTAGCAGTTGAAAAAGCAGCCGGATTCCGGCTTCCTTTCCAAGTGCTAAATGGTCCGGCTCCCACNCGGAATCTCAAATCACAAAGGAGCATGATCATGTCNACCATTATCACCAAGCGGCAATTCAACAACTACCACAAGTACGAACTGGATCTGGCGGGCCGCCCCCTCACCCTGGAAGTGGGCAAGCTGGCGGAGCTGGCNAACGCCGCCGTCATGGTGGGCTACGGCGACACCCGCGTTCTCGTCTGCGCCACCGCCTCCGCCCGTCCCCGTGACGGCATCGACTTCTTCCCCCTCAGCGTGGANTTTGAGGAGAANATGTACTCCGTGGGCCGCATCCCCGGCAGCTTCACCCGCCGGGAGGGCCGTCCCGGCGAAAAGGGCGTTCTCACCAGCCGGGTCATCGACCGGCCTATCCGCCCCCTCTTCCCCCACGACTTCCGCAACGACGTGTCCATCATGGCTACGGTCATGAGCGTGGATCACGACTGCTCTCCCGAGGTCGCCGCCCTGATCGGCACCTCCGCCGCCCTGGCTATNTCCGATATTCCCTGGAACGGNCCCGTNGGCGCGCTGAAGGTGGGNCTTGTGGACGGCCAGCTGGTGTTCAATCCCACCGCCGAACAGCGGAAAACCAGCGATCTGGACGTGACCGTGGTCTCCACCGGGAAAAAGGTGGTCATGATCGAGGCCGGGGCCAANGANGTGGACAACGACACNATGTTNAAGGCCATNCAAATGGCNCACGAGGAGAANCAGAANCANATCGCCCTCATCAACCAGATGGTGGCCGAGGTGGGCAAGGCCAAGTTCGACTACCCCCACGCCGCCTTTGACCAGGAGCTGTTCGACGATATCGTGGCTAATTTCATGGACGAGGCCAAGGCCGCCATGGACACCGACGACAAGAACGTCCGCGAGGCCCGCTGGAACGCCATGATCGAGAAGTGGCACGAGAAGTATCTGGAGAATCATCCCGATATGGATCAGTTCCTGGANGAGATCACCTATAANTTCCAGAAGAAGATCGTNAAGGCCTGGCTCCTGGAGGGCCACCGCGTGGACGGCCGCCAGAAGAACGAGATCCGGCCCCTGGCGGCGGAGGTGGGCCTCCTGCCCCGGGTCCACGGCTCCGGCCTCTTCACCCGCGGCCAGACCCAGGTGCTGTCCGCCGTTACCCTGGACACCCTCTCCGCCAACCAGAAGCTGGACACCATCTGGGAGGAGACGGAAAAGCGGTATATGCACCACTACAACTTCCCCGGCTACTCCGTGGGCGAGGCCAAGCCCGCCCGTTCCCCCGGCCGCCGGGAAATTGGCCACGGCGCTCTGGCCGAGCGGGCCCTCCTGCCGGTGATTCCCTCNGTGGACGAGTTCCCCTATGCCATCCGCGTGGTTTCTGAGGTGGTCAGCTCCAACGGCTCCACCTCCCAGGGCTCNGTCTGCGGCTCCACCCTGGCCCTCATGGACGCGGGCGTGCCCATCAAGGCCCCTGTGGCCGGCATTTCCTGCGGCCTGATTCAGGACGACGACGGCTCCTTCACCACCTTCATCGACATTCAGGGCGTGGAGGACTTCCACGGCGAGATGGACTTCAAGGTGGCGGGCACCAAGAAGGGCATCACCGCCATTCAGATGGACCTGAAAAACGACGGCCTCACTATGGAGATTATCCGCAATGCCCTGGACATCACCTACGACGGCCGCTGCCAGATTCTGGACCAGATTATGCTTCCCTGCATCGCCGAGCCCCGCAGCGACGTCAGCAAGTACGCCCCCAAGATGCTGACCATGCACATCGACCCCTCCAAGATCCGGGAGGTTATCGGCTCCGGCGGCAAGGTGATTCAGAAGATCGTGGCAGACACCGGCGCGAAAATCGACATCAACGACGACGGCTCCATCTTCATCGCCGGCGTGGACGCCGCCAGCTGCGACGCCGCAAAAAAGTGCATTGACGACATCGTGTTTGTGCCCGAGGTGGGCTCTTTGTACTATGGCCGCGTGGTGCGGCTGATGACCTTCGGCGCGTTTGTGGAGCTGGCCCCCGGCAAGGACGGCCTGGTTCATATCTCCAAGCTGGCGGACCACCGGATCGAGAAGGTGGAGGACGCCTGCAAGATCGGCGACATGATGTGGGTGAAGGTCACCGACATCGACGAAAAGGGCCGGGTGAACCTGAGCCACAAGGACGCCGTGCGGGAAATCAAGGCCAAGGAGGCCAAGGGCGAGCGGATTAAGTGATTTTCNGTNTNTTNGCNTNGGNTGGCTTATNATTTAAAGNGAGGACANGCNANNGCCTGTCCNCNCTTTTNATTTCTGNTCCANNTTGCGCACATGNTNCCGCANAANNAAATTGATATANGANGAAAGCTGCCGGTCATCCTCTTCCGCCAGAATGCGGAGCTTCTTCACCACTTCCTCGTCCAGNGAAAGGCTGACTTTNACCTTTAAGGGCCTTGGAGACTCCATCAATACCACCTCTAAAATCGAAAGATACCATTGACTTTCGTCAAATATNNCTATATCCTACTAAGTAGTATAAATTCCTACTATCNNGGGTGGTATGATGTATGCACGATATTGACGTTCTGCGCCAGATGTACGCCACACTCNGCNGCGGCATCGACGNNGCGNTGACTCTGCTGGGGNACNGCAGGGTTTGGGAAGCGGGAANGNCCCTCCAANGGGTTCTGGATCTTGCCGAAGAGCNGTACATTGCCGGAGAGCGGTCTATTGACGAACTGGAAGAATACAGAAGGAGCTGATTCTGTGGANATTATCGCCGCTATCGCCACNGGCGGCGCCCCNACCGCCATCGGTATTATCCGCNTNTCCGGGGAGGGCTGCTTNCCNCTTNGCGAGAAGGTCTTCCGCCCCCGGANCGGCCATTNCTTCGGAGAGGCGGAGCCGCGGAAAATGATTCTGGGGGACGTGCTGGACGGCCAGGGCCGGATCATCGANAATGGNCTGGCGGTCCGGTTTCCCGGCCCCGGNAGCTACACCGGCGAGGACTCCGCCGAGATCCACTGTCACGGCTCCCNCGTGGTTCTGCGGGAGGCGCTGGCGGCGTTAATCAGCGCCGGAGCNCGGCAGGCGGGGCCGGGGGAATTCACCAAGCGGGCCTTTCTCAACGGCCGNATGGACCTGACCCAGGCGGANGCCGTNATCGACCTCATTGACGCGGAGACAGCCGCCGCCGCCCGGAACGCCGCCGCCCAGNTNGANGGAGGACTGCGCCGCCTTCTGGAGCCCATCCAGGAATCCCTGCTGGACATTGCCAGCCGCTTTTACGCCGTGGTGGACTACCCGGACGAGGATATCGAGGACATTCACCCCCAGGAGATCGCCGAAACGCTGAAATCCGCCGGGACGGCGCTGGACCGCCTGCTGGCGGGATGCCGCCGGGGGCAGGTGCTGAAATCCGGCGTGCGGACCGCCATTGTGGGCCTGCCCAACGCCGGNAAATCCTCCNTGCTGAANGCTTTGGCGGGATATGACCGGGCTATCGTCACCGACGTGCCGGGAACCACNNGGGACACCGTGGAGGAGTCCGTCNTCTGCGGCGGGGTNCTGCTGCGGCTGATTGACACCGCCGGGATGCGGGAAACGGAGGACGCGGTGGAGCGGCTGGGCGTGGAGCGCTCCCGCCGGGCCATGGAGGAGGCGGATCTGGTTCTGCTGGTATCCGACGATGCCGTGGAACCGGATACGCCCCGGTCCAAGGAATACTGGGAGGGCTTCNGCCANCTGCTGGGTCAGGTGGGCAAAGGAANANCCCCCTGGATCTTTGTGGCCTCCAAACGGGATCTCTCCGGCAAGGCCGCCGGTTCNATCGGGNCCATGGGAGCTCCGGACTGGAACGGNCCCGCCGCCTGCGTCTCCCTNTCCGCTCTCACCGGGGAGGGCATGGAGGATTTGGAGANGGCTGTGGCGGATCTCTTCCCCGCCGGGGACCCTGGNGAGGCCGGGTCCCTGCTGACGGACCGCCGCCAGGAGGACGCCGCCCGCCGTGCCCGGGAGGCTCTGGGCCNNGGGCTGGAGGCTTTGGAAAACGGCCTGACCCCNGACGCGGCTNTGACCGACGTGGAGGAGGCCTTGAACGCCATCNGCGAGCTGACGGGCCGGACGGCCAGGGAGGAGATCGTCTCCCGGATTTTCTCCCGGTTCTGCGTGGGAAAATAAANAAANGCCNCCGGCGGAANNCGCCGGGGGCGCCTCTTTGGCCCGGNNANCGNCGTNANGGGGTCCNNAGGCCGGATNGNGCNATTCAANAAGCCAGAAAATCCGGTTTACAAAACCACGATTCCATGGTACACTGGTAAAAATGGAACTTGATGGNTCATACTAGAATCCATTAAAAAGCTTGAAAAGCTTTTTNTAGCGCCGGAGACGCGTTGGATTCTTATGAGACGTGTTTTGCGCCGGAATGGCGCAAAACGGAANCGCCTCCGGCGTTTCCNTTTCAGATAAAACAATTTTGNTTTATNTGAAATTAGTATTAGATTATACGCAAAGGAGTATGGTAATGGATGATGTAAACGCCTTGCTGGAGCGTCTGCGGACCCAGCGGCCTGTGGAGTGGGACCAGCTTCCGGATTTTTCCNTGTACATGGACCAGATTCTCAGCTACATGGACCGGCAGGTGATCCGCTTCGACGAGGACGACGGCCTCACCGCCGCCATGGTGAACAACTACACGAAAAGCGGCCTGGTGCCCCGCGCGGAGGGGAAAAAGTACAACCGGGAGCACGTGGCCTATCTCACCGCCATCTGNGTNCTGAAACGGGTCATGTCCACNAAGGACATGGATCTNNTGATCAAGGAGGAGCTTCANGGGGACCGGCCTGTGGAGGACGGNTACGCCGCCTTCTGCCGGAGTCTGGACANCGCCCTGAACATCACCGCCGGGGAGATCGAGACCAGGGGCCGGGAAGCGGATCTGGCGGANAACGCCATCCACTTCGCCCTCCTCAGCTACGCCGCTGGAGTGGCCAGCAGCCGCTATGTCAGCCTCCTGCGGCAGCAAAAAGGGGCGGAGCGGCCCAAAAAGGGGAAGAAGGAGTAAACATATGAACTGGCTGGAACTGCACATCGACACCAACCACCAGGGGCTTGAGCCGGTGGAGGCTATGCTCTCCTCCCTGGGCATCGACGGAATCTCCATTGAGGACGAGGAGGAATTCCGGGACTTTTTGGAGGGAAACCGCCAATATTGGGACTACGTGGACGAGGATTTGGACAAGCGGATGACGGGCCGGTCCCGGATCACCTTCTACCTCCCCGCCGGAGGGGACGGCTTCGCCAAAATGGGGGAGGTCCGCCTGGCCCTGGAAGCTCTGCGGGCGGAGGGACAGGACTGGGGCCCCCTGCTGATGACCCTGAACAACGTTCAGGATGGGGACTGGGAAAACAGCTGGAAGCAGTATTACAAGCCTATGGAAATCGGGGAACGGCTTATTGTCGTGCCCCAGTGGGAGGCCGAGGAGACGGAAACCGGGGACCGGGTGCCCCTGCTTCTGGACCCGGGCCTCACCTTCGGCACCGGAGGCCACGCCACCACCCGGATGTGTTTGACGGCCCTGGAAAAAATCGTCTCCGGCGGGGAACGGGTGCTGGATCTGGGCTGCGGCAGCGGTATTTTGTCCATTGCCGCCCTCCGGCTGGGGGCCGCCTCCGCCAGGGCGGTGGACATCGACCCCATGTGCCAGAACGTGGCCTATGACAACGCCGCCCTGAACGGCATCCGCCGGGACACTCTGGAGGTGCTGGTGGGGAACGTTCTGGGGGACGGGTCCTTCCTGGAATCCCTGGGCGGCGGGTATGATCTGGTGCTGGCCAACATTGTGGCGGACGTGATTCTGGGAATTGCCCCCCTGGTAAAGGGACTGCTGAAGCCCGGCGGCGTGTTCCTCTGCTCCGGCATTATCGAGGGCCGAACCCTGGAGGTCTGCCAGGGCCTCACAGCGGCGGGACTGGACATTGAGGAGACCTATGGAGACAACGGCTGGTACGCCTATCTCTGCAAAATCTAACCAAAAAGAAGTGGTACTTCCATGAAGCAAGTCAAGCACTATCTCCGGGTGGTTCTCTTCGGCGTCTGCCTGGGGATCTTCCTGGTTTTCGTCCAGCGGCGGATTTTCCATGTGGAGACCAGCGAATTCCTTCACTGGTACTGGATCGCCGGCGCTCTGGTGGTAATCGGGGCGGTAGCGTTTAATATCCTCTACACTTTCCAGTATGGGAAAAAGATGCGTCAGGCGGCGGCGCTGCTGGAGGCCGGGGAGAACCAAGCGTACATCAACGCCATGGAGGCTTTGCTGAAAAGGGCCAAGGGACGGTATTTGAAATCGCTGATCCGTCTGAACCTCTCCGCCGGGTACTGCGCCGCCAAGCGGTACAGCCAGGCCATCTCCCTGCTGGAGCCCCTGCCGGAGTCCTGGCTGCTGCCCGACGCCAAGATGGTCCGGCGGCTGAACCTGTGCGTCTGCTATTTCCACTCCGGGCAGGCCGCCAAAGGCCTGGCCCTCTATGACGAGAGCCAGGAGATCTTTGCCCCCTTCCGGGATTCCGCCTATTACGGGCGGAACATGGCTATGCTGGATATGCTGGCGGGACTGGCCCAAGGACGGTATGAGGAGGTCCAGGCCATGCTGGACGCGGCCCGGGAAAAATGGAACCTCCCCCGCTTTCATGAAGATTACCAGCGGCTGCAGGAGGAACTGGACGACGCGGGGAAATGAACGCAAGGCGCGGGGAGATTCCCCGCGCTTTTCCTTTTATGGCAGTCCTTCAATCTCCCGGCAGACGGCCTGGATGGATTTTCCGGTGGTGTCGATTTTGATAGTATCCAGCGCTTCGTACAGGGGCAGCCGGGAAAGGCTCCGCTCCACATCCTCCGGGGCGCGAAGGCCCCGGGAAACATCTTTTGTGATTCGGGCGGTCAAATCCGCTGTATCGGCCAGGAGCGAAATACACCTGGTGCCGCAGTCCGCCCGGTCCAGAGCGTCCAATATGGCGTCAAGGATCTCCCGGCGGTCCATCACCCAGCAGAAAATCACCGTATCATAGGCGGTACAATGGAGAAAATTATTCAGCACATGGCAGATGTTGTCCAGCACCATGGCTTTGGTCTCCCTGGTGACCTGAAAGGGATCGGCGTTCCAGCACCAATCGCCGTCCAAAAATACGCTGTTGGGCATCTCCCGGTTCAGCTGGCGGCAGACGGCGGTTTTCCCAATGCCCATGGCTCCGCCGATTAAAAAGAGCTTTTTCATGGCAAATTCTCCTCTTCTTTCTGTTTGGATGCGGCGATATTGTATAGTCCATAAACTGGAAAAGCATCAAAGATGCTTTTCCACGGCGGAAACCGCCGGGGCCGCTGAATGCGGCCAGTTTATATGACTTCATAGGGCAGTAAACGTGCGCTTTGCGCACGGGCGGGCCATAGGTCCGCCCGTGGAACAATGGCATTTTGCCATTGTTCCATTTTACTGACTATATCACAGCCCCGCCTCTGCCGCAAGATAGAGGCAAACGGTCCTGGAAAAACCGTTTTCGCTCGACAGATTCCATCTAACTTTTCCTGAAATCCCCTGTACAATATAGGGCAACACAAAGGAGGCGGTTTCATGGAGGTCATGGAAGAGCGGAGAGTTTTACGCCTGCGGCCGGGAGATATCCGGCCCAATCCCGCCCAGCCCCGGCGGGTTTTTGAAGAAGGCGCCCTGCGGGAGCTGGCGTCCTCTATCCGGCGGCACGGAATTTTACAGCCCCTCACCGTCCGGCGGCGGAGCGATGGCTGGGAGCTGGTGGCGGGAGAACGGCGGCTCCGGGCGGCGCGGCTGGCGGGGCTGGAGACGGTGCCCTGTATCGAGGCGGAGATTGACGACCGGGAATCCGCTCTGCTGGCCCTGGTGGAGAATTTACAGCGGGCGGATCTCCACTATTTCGAGGAGGCGGAGGCCATCGCCGCCTATATCAAGGAGTCTGGCGTTACCCAGGAGGAGGCGGCGGCCCAGCTGGGGCGGTCGGCCTCGGCGGTGGCCAACAAGCTGCGGCTCCTGCGCCTCTCCCCCGCTTGCCGGGAAATTTTGGCAGAGGGCGGCTTGACGGAGCGTCACGCCCGCGCCCTCCTGCGGCTGGAGGACGAGGAGGAGCGGCTGGACGCCATCCGGGTGGTAAACCGGAAGGGTCTGAACGTGGCGCAGACGGAGCAGTACATCGAAAAGCGGCTGGCGGATTTGCAGTCTACGCCGCCAAACGGGCGGCGGACCTTTATCGTCAAGGACGTCCGACTGTTTTTAAACAGCGTGGACCGGGGCTTGAAGATGATCCGGGACGCGGGCATCAACGCCAACTGCGGCCGGGTGGACACGGAGGATGACATCCTCCTCACCATCCGGATTCCCAAATATCTGGACCGCCGGAACAGTCCGCCGGGCCGTCAGCCATAAATTCCCTCGTTGTTACTGGATTGTAATCTCTTTTTGTGAAAAACTGTGATATAATAAACGATAAGCGCGAATAAGGGGGAAAACTGTCTCCCGCGCACTCAAGTAACAAACAGGAGGGGCTTCAATGGAAGACATGGTAAATGAAGCCGTTACGCAAAACGGGGCCGCCGGCTCCCGGATTGACAAGGGCGGAGGAAAAGGGCTCATTATCACGCTTGGCGTTCTGGCCGGACTGCTGGCGGCGTCCATCGCCGGATACGTGGGCCTGTGCGCTTACGCCGATCAAAGTCCCCAAATTTGGAAGAACACCTATGTTCTGGGCCAAGACATCGGCGGACTGACGCCCCAGGAGGCGGCCAGCCGGGTGGAGGCGGCGCTTCCCCACATGTCCGTGGGCCTGTACCTCTATGACGAGGCCCAAGGCGTTCCCGCCCAGCGGGGAGATCCCGACGCCGAGATTCCCTTCCAGGATCTGAATCTGAACATTGATGTTCCGGCCTTGGTGGATCTTGCCGACAAAACCGCCAAGCAGGGCTCCTTCCTTTCCGCCGGATGGCGGTATCTCACCGCCGCCGCCGTCTATTACGGCGATTCCAGCAGTCTGGAAATGGACCCCGCCGCCGCAGAGGCTCTGGCGGAGGAGACCGCCGCCGCCCTTTCGGAGGAGGTCCAGCACACCTCCTATGAGATGGAGGACGACCAAATTCTGGTCACTATCCCCAAGGACGGCCGGACGGTGGACGCCCGGGAGCTGGCGGAAAATCTGGAGCATGGCCGCTGGGACGCGGATCTGGGCATTGACGTGCCCTACCAGGTGGAGCCTGCCGACAGCCTTACCGCCCAGGAGATCCACGACGCGGTGGCCGGGGAGGTGAAAAACGCCGGATACGACCCGGCTACCAACACCATCACCCCGGAGCAGGTGGGGGCCGAGTTCGACGTGGCCTCCGCCCAGAAGAAGCTGGACGCCGCGGACCCCGGCGAGGTGGTAGCTATCCCCGCCGTAATTGAGGAGCCTGCCGTCACCGCCGACGATCTGCGCTCCGTCCTCTTCCGGGATGTGCTGGGCGAGGCCACTACCCATGTCAGCGGCACCGCCCCCCGGATCAACAACGTGCGCCTTGCGGCGGCGGCTTTCAACGGCACCATCATGAACACCGGCGACGTGTTCTCCTATAACGAATCTCTGGGCAGACGGACCGAGGCCAAGGGCTATGGCCCCGCCTCCGCCTATATCCAGGGGGAAACCGTGGACGTTATCGGCGGCGGCATCTGCCAAGGCTCCTCCACGCTGTACTTAGCGTGTCTGCTGGCCAATTTGGAGATTACCGAGCGGTACGCCCACCGCTATGTGCTGACGTATATCACCAAGGGCATGGATGCTACGGTGTCCTGGGGCGGGCCGGATTATAAGTTTACCAACAACACCGATTACCCCATTAAGCTGGTGGCGTTTCTCAGCAAAAACAACGACCTGACCGTACAGATTCTGGGCACCAAAACCGACGATATCACGGTGAAAATGACCTATCAGCAGCTTTCCACCACGCCCTATGAGACGGTTTACGAGGACGATCCCACCCTTCCCGCCGGAACGGAGACGGTAAAAACCACCCCCTACACCGGCTACCGGGTGAAGAGCTACCGGAACCTGTATGACGGAAACGGAAACCTGATTTCCAGCACCTTCGAGGCCTCCAGCGACTACAAGGCCCGGAACCAGGTGATTCTCCGGGGTCCCGCCGCTTCGACGGGCGGACCTATCATCGACCTGCCCGTTAATCCCGCCGAGAACACGGAGGACGTCCCCGCGGACATCCCGCCGGTAACGCCGCCGCCCACCGTGGACCCCGGCGGCTCTCAGGTGATCGATCCCGCCCCTCTGGACCCGGCGGGCCCGGAGTCCTCCGGCCAGGCGGGTCAGAACGACCAGGTGTTTATCATTCTTCCCTCGGAATAGGGAAATCACAAACAAGAGGAGAAGCGGATGCTTCTCCTCTTTCCTTATTCTCTTTCTTTTTTCAATTTTCGTATATCCTCGCCAAAGAACGGAAGAATCTGGTACTCCCCCTCCAGCCGGGAGGCGATCTGGGGCGAGTACCGCCGGGACAGGTCCTGCAAGCCCAGATTGGTGCTGAGAATGGCGGGCTTTCGCTCCAGAAGGCGGGTGTTGATCAGCTGGTACAGGGCGCTTTGGACAAAGGCGGTGGTCAGCTCCGTGCCTAAATCGTCCAGAATCAGCAGATCGCACTGGCGAATCCGCTCCACGCCCTCCTCGTCCTCCTCTTCCCGGCCGAATTTCCGGGCCTCCAGGCTCTCGAAGATGTGTCCGGCGGTGTCGTACACCACGGACCAGCCCTCGCCGCTGACCTCCCGGGCGATGGCGGCGGAGAGGAAGGTCTTGCCCAATCCCGGCTCTCCGGTCAGAAGGAGGTTTCCGCTTTTCAGGCTGAATCCCTCGGCGTAGGCCCGGCAGGTCCGGTACACCCAGTCCATATTCTCCCGGGCGGAGATGCCCAGGGCCGGGTCCGCCTCCTCGGAGTACCAGTCCAGGGAGAAGGTTTCAAAGCTCTGGCCGCCCAGGTCCAGCATCCGGGACAGCTCCTTTTGCTGTTCCCTGGCGCAGTAGTTCCGGAGGCACCGGCACATATGGCCGTCCCGGTATCCGGTATCCTGACAGAGGGGGCAGGCCGGCTTTTCCTCCAGGCAGTCCTCCGGCAGGCCCATCCACATCAGCAGCTCCCGCCGTTCCCGCTGGAGGGCGAGATTCTCCCGGCGGAGGTTTTCCAGCGCCGCCGCGGGGTCCACACCCCGGCGAAAGGCGGCGGCCACAATATGGCTCACGGAGGCCCGCAGCTCCCGGTCGATCTCCTCCAACCGGGGCTGGCGGCGGAAGATGGCCTCCCGCCGCTCCATGAAGCGCTCCTCCCGGCGGCGGCGGTCCTCCTGGAATTTCTGGGCCGCCCGCCGCATGACTTTTCCATCGTAGGCCATGGGTTATATCCCCCTCTCCCGCCGCTGGATGTATTTTTTCATCCAGGCGGTGTCCTGCCGCTCCGGCTCCGGTTTGGCCTCCGCCCTCTGGACCTGGGGCCTGTCCCCCGCCTCCACCTCCGCCGGAGTATGGAGGTCCGCGCCGTGCCAGCGCTTTAAAATGCCGTTTAAGTACGCCCAGCGGAGTTCGTGGCACTTCAGCACCGTCTTGTCATAGGCGATAGCCACAGTCTCCGGCGGGAAGCCCATATCCTGCCACGCGGCAAGGTACTTCTCCTCCGAGGCGGAGGGGAGCCTGTCCCCCAATTGCAGGGCCCGCATGTACTGGGGCATGGCCTCCTGGCGCTGGGCGCAGCGCCGGAGATACTCCGCCGCCGCCGTCTGGGTGTCGATGCCCCGGCGGGCCCAGGCGTAGCCCTCCCGCTCGATCTGCCGCATGGCCGGGCGGCGGCCGTCGCCAAACCGGGCCCTGATCCGCTCCGCGCAATGGCACACCAGGAGGTAGATCACATCTGTTGGAAGGCCCAGGTAGTCGTGGAGGCCCAGGAGGATGCCGATATCCGGCGTGGAGAGCCGCTTTCCCAGCTTCCGCTCCACCTCTGCGGTGAGCCGGCGGAAATCCTCGCTGGACTCCAAATGCTCCAAAATATCCGTCTGCTGGTAGACGGGCTTTTCGTCGGCGGGTTCCGGGGGCAGTTCTCCTCCCTCCGCCGTGGCGGGAGCGATCAGCTCCATCTGCCGCAGGGCCGACTCCGCCGCCTCAATCCGGGGACGGTCCCAGCGGAGCTCTCCCGCCAGAGACCGGGGCTGGACCGTGCCGTGATGCCGCAGGAGGGCCAGATAGAGGAGGGCCGCGTCGCCGTCCCCACGCTCCAGCAGCCGCTTGGCCGCCTGGGCGGTGAGGGTGACGCTCTCGTCCTCCGTATGTATCAGCACGCTGGGCATGGCCCGCTCCCTCCCCTCGTTCGTTACTTTGCGTGTCTTATTATTTTACACGAATTTCGCCGGAAGGACAAGGGAAAGTTTTTGGCGTTGAAAAAGGCGGCTGCCCCAAGAGACAAGCCGCCTGTTTACCATCTTATTCTTCCTTCAGCATGCGCTCATATTTCCGCTCTTTTACTATTGAATATACAATCGACGGAATTCCGCACAGCAGAATAAGCAGACACATAACCGGCCTGTTTATCTCCCTGCTATAGTCCAGCAAATATAAAACCAGCATTGGAATCCCTAAGGTAAGCCACGATATTCCACGACAACGGATATAGCTCGAGGTCCAATGATGATTTTTATATTTTTCACCTATGATCTGGAATCCCAGAATACCCGCCATACCATAGAGTGTCCAGAATATTCCCAATGTTAAAATGATTACCATTTAACGCGTCCCTCCCCCGTTAAATTTTGTTTTATGGTTTTGATTATACACTAATCGCGTATAGATGGCAACACCCGCCAATACCGCCGCCGGGATTTTCCTCAAATTCGACCGCCTGAAAGCGGCAGGCCTCTGCCCCGCACGTAAGCCTTATCGCAAGCGGACAGAGGTTCCCCCGCCCGTGCCAAGGGTATGACGTGATAAAATTTTTCAAATTCGGCATATTTTTTCTGGCGCTGGGGGATTTCCTATGCTATACTGTAACCTGTGAAATTGTGCGGGGGTCTATTTTCCCGCAGACCCACCCCACAGGTGGGGCGGAGTTTCTTCCAACGACGGCGAAGGAGGATTTATTATGGCAAACCGGGTAGTGATTGATATCTGCGGCGAGGAGTACACCTTCGTGGCGGAGGAATCCTCCGCTTACATGCAGAGGGTGGGCGCTTATGTGGACGGGAAAATGCGGGAGGTGCTGGACAGCGCCCACGTGGGCCGCACCGACGCCGCCGTCCTCACCGCCACTAACATCGCCGACGAACTGTTCAAGGCCCAGGCCTCGGCGGAACAGCTGCGGGGCCAGATCAAGCGCTACGTGGACGAGGCCGGCAAGGCCCAGCTGGAGGTCAGCGAGCTGAAACGGGAGATTTTCCGCATGCAGCAGAAGCTGGACCGCCAGCAGCGTCCCCCCCAGAAGGGCGGCCAGCGGCAGGACCGCCGCCAGCCCATAACGCCTCCTCCCCCGCCCAGCGCCCCGGCCCAGCCCCCGGAAGAGCGTCCTTCGGAGGAACAGCCTGCCGAACAGCCCGCCGCCCTGCCGGACCAGCAGAGCCTGTCCCTGCCTCTGGCGGAAGCGCAGGAGGAATGATGGAGCTGCTTGCCCCCGCCGGTTCCCCGGAGGCCCTCCGGGCGGCGGTTCAAAACGGCGCGGACGCGGTATACTTAGGCTGGGGCGGCTTCAACGCCCGGCAGAACGCCAAGAATTTCTCTGACGAGGAATTCCAAGAGGCTGTCGCCTACTGCCACACCTACGGTGCGCGGGTATTTTTGACCCTGAACACCCTCCTGACGGACCGGGAGCTGCCCAAGGCTTTGGATACCGCCGCTCAGGCCTCCCGCCTGGGGGTGGACGCGGTGCTGGTCCAGGACTGGGGGCTCTTTGATCTTCTGCGGAAGACTCTGCCGGATCTGCCTCTCCACGCCAGTACGCAGATGAGCGTGTTTACTTCCGGCGGCGCGCGCACCCTGGCGGAGGACGGCTGTGAACGGATTGTTTTGGCCCGGGAGTGCTCGGCGGAGGACACCGCGGCGATCTGCCGGAGCTGTCCGGCGGAGATTGAGGTTTTTATCCATG
This sequence comes from Oscillibacter sp., assembly GCA_014799855.1. GTDB lineage: Bacteria > Bacillota > Clostridia > Oscillospirales > Oscillospiraceae > Oscillibacter. Next base: position 374 of record JAAVHG010000083.1, on the reverse strand, counting down.
GGGCCTTGTGTGTCTGCTATTCGGGCCAGTGCGCATTCAGCGCCATGGTGGGAGGCCGCTCCGGCAACCGGGGCCGCTGCGCCCAGCCCTGCCGCCTGCCCTATGGGGTGAACCAGCCGGCGAAGACCGCCCGGCCCCTGAGCTTGAAGGACAACTGTCTGGCGGACCACCTCCAGGAAATGGAGGCGATGGGCGTAGCCTGCCTCAAGCTGGAGGGACGGATGAAGCGGCCGGAGTATGTGGCTGTGGTCACGAGAATTTACGCCCGCCTGCTGGCGGAAAAACGGGGCCCCACTCCCGCTGAGCGGCAGGAGCTGGATCAGGCCTTTTCCCGTTCCGGCTTCACTGCCGGATACTGGGAGGAGAAGCCGGGA
>JAAVHG010000082.1 GCA_014799855.1 Oscillibacter sp. | reverse complement strand
GCCGTTCCAGGCGGCGGGGGTTTGGCCGAGGCCATGGATAAAGATGGTTGTCAAGGGAGGCTCCTTTCTCCTGCCGGTTCTTACCGGGCGGAGGCTGTGGTTTTTACTCAGTATAGCGGATTTTTCCTCTTCCGGCAATGGGTTTCTCCCTTTGACGTTCAAAAATTATTCAAATGGTTTTCAGACATGTTTAAGTTCTGCCCGGTATACTGCGGTCAACAGGTCAGGGAACAGAAGAAATCATAAAACATTCAAGAAAATATTGAAAACTCTTCATACTTTAGACATGTTTTTCCGGTATGCTTCGTTTATACTCCATAGAGCGGAACCGCCTCCGGCGATGAACCGAGGCTCCGAAACGGAGGAAACCGGGATACATCGCAGGGAGGCAAGGAATTATGTATAACGACGAAAAGAACCTGTACCACTACACCTACCGCCGGGACGACAGCGGGACCGCCGGGGAGCCTACCCTCCGTCAGGAGCTCTACAGACAGCAGACCGCCGATTCCTGGAGATCCGTTCAGGAGATGAAGCCTGTGAAAAAGAACCGTTTGGGATTGAAAATTACCGCCCTGGCCCTGGTCTGCGCCCTCTTCGGCGGCGCGGCGGGAGGCGGCGCGGTATATCTGGCCATGGACCGGGGGGCCTCCGGCGGAAGCCCCACTATCCAGAGCGCCGGGGACAGGACGCCGGTCCTGGACCAGGGAAAGCAGCCCTCCTCCACCCTCACCGTCAACCGCGTGGACGGCCTCACCCTTATGACCGACGCGGAGGTCTACGCCGCCAACGTCAACAGCGTGGTGGCTATCTCCACCAGCGGGCAGGTGTCCAACGGCTGGACCACCCGGACCGCCTCCGGCGCGGGCTCCGGCTTCATCCTGACCGCCGACGGCTATATCGCAACCAACTACCACGTGATTGAGGACGCGGACCGGGTCCAGGTGACCCTGTACAGCGGCGAGACCTACGAGGCCAAGATCATCAACGGCGAAGAGGACTACGACGTGGCCGTCATCAAAATCGAGGCGGAGAACCTCCAGCCCGTTACCTTCGGCGACAGCACCAAGCTGAACGTGGGCGACCGGGTGCTGGCTATCGGCAACCCCCTGGGCACCCTCACCTTCTCCCAGACTGGCGGCATGGTGTCCAGCGTCAACCGGGCCATCGACGTGGAGGGCGTGCCCTTCAACATGATCCAGACCGACGCCTCCATCAACCCCGGCAACTCCGGCGGGCCCATGTTCAACCAGTACGGACAGGTGGTGGGCATCGTCTCCGCCAAGTACACCAGCACTTCCTCCGGCGATAACGCCGAGGGCCTGGGCTTTGCCATTCCCATCAACGACGTGTCGGCCATTATCCAGGACATCATGACCAACGGGTATGTGGCAAACCGGGCCTATCTGGGAGCCCAGTTCCAGTCCATGACCGAGAGCATGGCCTCCCAGTTCCGCTATGAGGTGACCACCGGCGTGTTCATCAACTATGTGGAGCCTGACGGCCCCGCCGCCAGCGCGGGACTGCGGATGGGCGACGTGATTATCGAGGTGGATGGCACGGAGGTAAAGACCCTGGCGGACTTCACCCTGGCGAAAAAGAAATTTTCCGCGGGGGACACCGCCCAGCTGAAAGTCTACCGTCTGGACGGGGAGACCACCGTCACCGTCACCTGGGGCGAGACTCCGGCGGAGGATCTGGCCACCGGCAGCGGCAGCGGTTCCGACAACAGCGGGAACAGCGGCCAGGACTACTTCGGCGGCGGCAACGGCTATATGGACCCCAACGATTTCTTCAGATATTTCTTTGGCAACCGCTATTGGTAAATGGCGGCGAACTTCTCCAAGAGCCTGTGGGCGGTTCTGCGGCAGAAGCCGCGGCAAGGCCAAAAACCGCCGGCGCGCGGGCTTTGGGGAGTGGAATATAGAGGACGCGGCCGCTTTGCGGTCTCCACAGAGTCCGAACGCCTGGGGAAACCCAGGCGTTCGTTTTTGGGACTTCCCGTCCAAGCTCTAGCCGAAAGAGAACAGCCTCTATCTTGCGGGTGGCGTTTCGCGGGTGGGCGGAGAGTTTCCCACCAGTGCCGGGGAACCCTAGGCGTTCGTTTCTTGGGCCTTCCCGTCCAGGCCCTGGCCGAAAGAAAACGGCCTCTATTCCGCAAGTGAACCATTTTGCGGCGGGCGGAGAGCTTCCTGTCAGTGCCGGGGAACTCCGGGCGTTCGTTTCTTGGGCATTCCCGCCCAGGCCCTAGCCGAAAGAAAACGGCCTCTATCCCGCAAGTGAGCCGTATCGTGGCGGGCAGGGGCTTTCCCGCCCGTGCCAGGGTAACACGTGATAAAAAACTTGCGCTTTTCCGATGGGGATGGTACAATGATGGAACTGTAAATTCTATGGAAAAATCCGTAAAGGAGTTTTGCTTTCATGAAATTAGGTATCGTGGGACTGCCTAATGTGGGCAAGTCCACCCTGTTTAACGCTATCACCAACGCCGGGGCGGAGAGCGCCAACTATCCCTTCTGCACCATCGATCCCAACGTGGGCATGGTGGCCGTTCCGGACCACCGGCTGGACAAGCTGGCGGAGATGTATGAGCCGGACAAGAAGACCCCGGCGGTCATCGAGTTCGTGGATATCGCGGGCCTGGTCAAGGGGGCCAGCCGGGGNGAGGGNCTGGGCAACAAGTTCCTGGCCAACATCCGGGAAACCGACGCCATTATCCATGTGGTCCGCTGCTTCGANGACGAAAACGTCATCCATGTGGAGGGCTCCACCGANCCNAAGCGGGACATTGANATCATCAANATGGAGCTGGTCATGGCGGATCTGGAAATGGTCACCCGCCGNATNGAGAAGGCNTCGAAGGCCCTGAAAGGGGATAAAAAGTTTCAGCATGAGGTGGACCTCTTCACCNCNTTGCAGAAGCANCTGGACGGCGGNAATCTGGCCCGGACCTTCGACTGTANCGAGGACGACGCGGCCCTTGTGGCGACCTCCGATCTGCTGACCTTNAAGCCGGTTATNTANGCCGCCAACACNGACGAGGAGGGCTTCGCCCACCTGGACGGCAACGAATACTACCGCCAGGTGCAGGAGATTGCCGCCGCCGAGGGCAGTCAGGTGCTTCCCATCTGCGCCAAGCTGGAACAGGACATCGCCGAGCTGGAGGGCGAGGAGAAGCAGATGTTTNTGGAGGAGCTGGGGGTGGAGGAGTCCGGCCTGGACCGGCTGATCAAGTGCTCCTACGCCCTGCTGGGGCTGATCTCCTTCCTGACCTACGGCAAGGACGAGTGCCGGGCCTGGACCATCAAAAAGGGCACCAAGGCCCCCAGGGCCGCCGGGAAAATCCACACGGATNTGGAACGGGGCTTCATCCGGGCGGAGGTGCTGGCCTACGGGGACATGGAGAAATGCGGCGGAGTCAACGCCGCCAAGGAGAAGGGCCTCCTCCGGGTNGAGGGNAAGGACTANGTGGTCCAGGACGGCGACATGATCTACTTCCGGCATAACACNTGATGACGGATTTGGAGCGTCTGGCGGCGTATGACCGCATGTACGCCGATCTNCTGAAAGAACGGGACAAGGTNCTGGCNGATCTGGANCGCCTCCACGCCGCCGGAAAGGTCCGGGGAGCCACGCACCAGNAGCTTTTGGCCCAGAAGCTNACGGTGCAGAACCTCATCGGCCGGTTTGAGATNTACGGCATCCGGGAGNAAGAACCNGGNGAAAAATAGACAAAAANAGCGCCGCGGGAAGCCCNGCGGCGCTCTTTTNTGCTTTGGTTTACAGCCGGAATTCCACGGAGAAAGCNATGTCGGTTCCCGCGTCAACCTGGTAGACCGGCTCCACGTCGCTGCCCCAGCTGTCGATGCCGCCTACGCCCCGCATGGCCCCGCAGACCGTCACCACCGTCCGCACGGGCGGGGGCAGTTCCTCCCGGTGGGCCGCCTGTTCCAGCTGCTGGGGGGTGTAGGGAATGGCGGAGAACGCGAAGGGGGCCTCCGCCGCCGCCAGAGTCAGGGTCGANCCGCCCTGNGCGGACAAAACCNCCCCGCATGTGTCCACATGACAGCCNCACTCCTGGGGCACCAGATACCCCGGCACANGGGGCCGCTCCCGGTGCCAGCCGAAAACGCCGCCGCGCTTCCGGTCCGGGTACGTCTCCCCGGAGAGGCCCAGCCAGCGGACCTCCTCCACCGGCCGGGGCGTGGCAAACCGCAGGCCCAGCAGGGGCAGAGGGGGCCGTCCCGCGCCGCCGTAGCAGCAGACGGCGGCNGTGAGAACGCCNAGGTGGTTTANGGTGTAGGTGATGTCCGTGCAAAGCTCCGGCATGGCGGGGGAGGTGTAGTCATAGCGGATCTGCACCCACTGGGGGCTGTCCTCCAAAACCTCAAAATTGGTGCACACCTGCCACTGGTCCGCCGCCGCCCAGATGGAGCTGTCGGCGGAGAAGCCGCCGCCCAGGTCGTTTTCCGTGGAGGCCCGCCAGTAGGCGGGACGGGGGGCGCGCCACAGCCACTCCTTCCCGTGGGAGACGATGGAGCAGGGGCCGCCCTCGGGATAGGAGAAGAGAATCTCAAAATCCTCTCCCCGGACCCCCAGGGCNCCGTCCCCNTGGACCACGGCCAGGGGCCGGGCGGTTTTCCGGATGGGCGGCAGGGNCAGGGACCGCTTCGCCGCTTCGTTGGCCCGGTCGTGGGCCTCCCGCTCCTGGGGAGAGGCGTACCAGTAGCGGACCTCCTGCATGGCGGGCTTTTCGGTGCCGTCGGCAAAGAGAAGGCCGTTGCCGCTGAAAGCGTAGTCGCTCTGGCGGTCGCCGAAATCCCCGCCGTAGGCCAGACGGCGGCGGCCCAGGGCGTCCGTCTGCCAGAGGGCCTGGTCCATATAGTCCCAGATGAAGCCCCCCTGGTACTGGGGGAACTCCTCGCCCAGGCGGATATAGCTCCCCATGCCGCCCAGGGAATTGCCCATGTCGTGCATATACTCGCAGAGGATGAAGGGCTTTTTCGGCCCCTCTCCCTCTAAATAGTCCCGGATGTCCTGGGGCGGGGCGTACATGCGGCTCTCCACGTCGGAGATGCCGTCGAATTCCCGGTTGTGGAACACGCCCTCGTAGTGGACCAGGCGGCTGGGGTCCTGAGCCCGGAAATAGTCCGCCATNGCCTGGATGCACTCCCCGGCGTAGGACTCGTTGCCGCAGGACCAGAAGAGAATGGCGGTGTGGTTTTTATCCCGCTCAAACATGGATTTGGCCCGGTCCAGCACGCATTCCCGCCACTCAGGCAGGCTTCCCGGCACGTTCCAGGCGGGGTCCACCCGCATCAGCTTCTGCCAGGAGCCGTGGCTTTCCAGATTGGCCTCGTCCATCATGTAGACGCCGTTTTCGTCACAGAGGTCATACCACAGGCTTTGGTTGGGGTAATGGCTGGTGCGGACGGCGTTGATGTGGTTCCGCCGGAAGACCCGGATGGCCCCGGTCATGGACTCCGGCCCGATGGCCCGGCCCCGGTCCGGGTCCCACTCATGGCGGTTGACGCCGTTGATCACCAGCCGCTCCCCGTTNAGGCACATCACGCCGTCCTGAATGGCAAACCGCCGGAAGCCTATCCGGTAGGGGACCACCTCCGCCACATCTCCGCCGGGGGTGGTCAGGNTCAGGAGCACCCGGTACAGCGCCGGGTCCTCATGGCTCCAGGGCCGCACCTGGGGGAAGGGCAGGCTTTCGCTGNAAAGGAAATCCCCCTCCTGGCGGAAGGNNNGCGAACCCGACCAGAGGCGGGCCCCGTCAGGGTCCCGGACCTCACAGGCNATCNCGGCNGCCTCCGTCTCCCCNCTGAGGCGGAGGCGGAGGGAGAGGGTCCCGCTCCGGTTGTCCGCGTTCAGCACGGGCCGGAGCCACAGGTCCTCCACNTGAACCGCCGGNTTGGCGTACAAAAACACGGACCGGAACAGGCCGCTGAACCGGAAAAAGTCCTGGTCCTCAATCCAGGCGGCGCTGGANCGCTTGTAAACCTCCACNCAGAGGCGGTTTCCNTCNTCCCGGATNTAGGGNGTCAGNTCGAAGTCCGAGGGGGTGAAGCTGTCCTCNGCGTAGCCGACAAAATGGCCGTTGAGCCAGAGGTACAGGGCCTGCTCCGCTCCCTGNAAGCTGACGCAGACCCGCTTGCCCCGCAGGGCCGGGTCCAGGTCAAACTCCCGGACATANCTGCCCACCGGATNGTNGTCCCAGTCGATCTCCGGGGGGCGGAGCTCCGCCCGGCCGTCCCAGGGGTATAGGGTGTTGATATACTGGATTTGGCCGTATCCCTGCAATTCCATGTGCCCCGGCACCTGGATGGTCCCGAAAGCGGAGTCGTCGAAGCCGTCCCGCCAGAAGTCCGCCGGACGCTGGGCGGGGGAGGGACTCCAGGCAAAGCGCCAAAGCCCGTCCAGGCTCTGGCGCAGGGAGGACGCGCCGGATTCCGCCTCCTGGAGCGAGGCGCAGGCGGTATGGTCGGAGTGGGCCGCCAGCCGGTTTACCTGGAATACGCTGGGGTCCGTCAGCCAGTTCAGCGAGGGTTCCATGTGCAAAAATCTCCTTTCAGGCCTCTTCTTCCTCCTCCCCGGGGTCCGGGGCGGGCGCGATGGGGCAGAAACGTTTAATGACTGTGCGGATATAGAAATTCCCAATCAGGCATGGGAAGGAAAAGCCGAGGAAAAGCAGATAGATGACGCTGAGGGGAAAGTACAGCAGGGAGGCAAGCAGAGATCCGTAGACGAAAACCGCCGCCAGCACCGCCCGCCCCGGCTTCCCCACGCCCAGGGGCAGGGCCAGCTTGACCGCCTCCCGGACCCCCATGCCGCAGGAGAGGAGGCCGTACAGGTAGGGGGAGGCCAGAATGGTCACAAAAAAGACCGTGGAGCAGAGAGTGAAGGGCAGGAAGAGCAAAAAATTGCCCTCCGCCTGCCGCAGATAGAAGGCCGCGCCGTATCCGGACAGCACCAGGGGGACCAGAACCAGGAAAAAGGCGGCGTATCCCTGCTTCCAATAGGCCCGGAAGGCCAGCCGGTAGTGGTAGAAGCAGTCCACGGGCCTGTCCAGCACCATCCGGCGGACCACCTGGTTCATGGCGAATATAGCCGGGGGAATGGTGATAACCGGGATGCAGGACACCAGAAACAGGAGATTCAGCTTGAAAATCGTGACGCATTCCAGCTGCAAAATTTCCAGAAAGCGGCGCACGCCCGTTTTTTCCGGCGCGTCGGGATTGACGCCGGGGCCCGGCTCCGCGTAGTCTTGCTGAAAAAACACGGTTTATCCTCCTTATATTTAGCAATAGTATATGCCTTAGTGTAGCACAGTCACGGGGAGGCTTCAACTGCAATAAAGTGATTGGCAGGGTAAAATGTTGATATTTTTGTAAAAAGCCAGGATGGGATGGAAAAGGCAAATTTTTTACCCTTAGTGCTTGCTTTTTACCATTGATCCCGGCAGGAGGACCGTGGTATTCTACAGGTAGAAAATATCTCCCGGACCGGAGATTCCGCCCCGCCGCCCCGGCGGAGGCCCAGGCCGACCGCTGGCTGCTGGACACCTT
>JAAVHG010000081.1 GCA_014799855.1 Oscillibacter sp. | reverse complement strand
TGCCCGACTTCCCTCGCACCCTCGATATCCATCTTCCTTTGACTGTTGGATTTCCTCTTTTACACAACATTTTCTACCCTGCCCATTTTTATAAAAATTCTTTGGGCAGGGCTTGGGTTGGTGTTGCCTTTTCCCTGGTTCGCTACGCTATTTCTCTTACTTTTCTCTGAAATTTTTCTTCAATCACTCCTTGACTTCATACCACTGGACTTTTAGGGTTTCTCAACGCCATTGTATCACCATTCCAACAAAAAGTAAATTGCAGATTGACTTTTGATAGAAGCATTGTTACAATACTTGCGAAACGAAAGAGTTAACTTTCTATTTGCGAGGTAACGTGATGAACAAAGACCTGACCCACGGTCCGGTGATGCGCTCCATGCTGCTGTTCGCCGTACCTATGATTCTGGGGAACCTGCTGCAACAGTGCTACAACGTGGCAGATACTTTGATTGTCGGTCAATTCCTGGGGAAAAACGCCCTGGCCGCCGTGGGGTCCTCCTTTTCCTTGATGACCTTCCTGACCTCCATCCTGCTGGGTCTGTGCATGGGCAGCGGAGCCTTGTTCTCCATCCGTTTCGGCCAGCGGGATGAGGCGGGCCTTCGGGAGAGCATACGGGCCTCATTTGCGTTGATCGCGGCGGCAGCGGTGCTGCTGAATATTTTGGCCTTCGCCTGTCTGGACTTCATTCAGGTCTTTCTCCGGGTTCCGGAGGAGGTGTGGGGCTCTATGCGGGAATATCTGGCGGTTATTTTCTGCGGCATCACCGCCTCGTTCCTGTACAATTACTTTGCCTCGTTTCTCCGGGCGGTTGGGAACTCGGTGGTCCCACTGCTGTTTCTGGCCGTTTCGGCGGCAGGGAACATTCTGCTGGATCTCTGGTTTGTGCTGGGGCTGAAAAGGGGAGTAGCCGGGGCGGCGGAAGCCACGGTCATTGCTCAGTATATCTCCGGCGTTGGCATCGCCGTGTACGCCCTGGCACGGTGTCCTCAACTCCAAGCCATTTATTGTAGAAGCCCCCTTCGGTGGCGCTGTATCCGGGAGGTCGCCGGATTTTCTGTTCTTACCTGCGTACAGCAGTCTGTCATGAACCTGGGCATTCTAATGGTACAGGGACTGGTGAACAGCTTCGGTCCCACAGTCATGGCGGCTTTTGCGGCGGCGGTAAAAATTGACGCCTTCGCCTATATGCCTGTCCAGGACTTCGGCAACGCTTTTTCCACCTTTATCGCCCAGAACTACGGCGCAAAACAGGCAAACCGCATCCGGGCGGGCCTGAAAGGCGCGGTGCTGGCATCTATGGGCTTCTGCGTGGTCATTTCCGGACTGGTCTGGGCCTTTGCCCGGCCTCTGATGGCCCTGTTTGTCGAGGCCGAAGAAACAGAAATCATTCTGGAGGGTATCCGCTACCTGCGGATTGAAGGGGCCTTTTACTGCGGTATCGGCTGTCTATTCCTGCTCTATGGCCTGTACCGGGCTTTGGGAAAGCCGGGGATGAGTGTTGTTCTGACCGTGATTTCCCTGGGCACCCGGGTGGTCTTGGCCTACGCCCTCTCAGCCGTCCCGGCATTTGGCGTATGCGGTATTTGGTGGTCCGTGCCTATCGGCTGGTTTCTGGCGGACATGACCGGAATTTTATATTATGCCGCCTATGGAAAGCGGATGCTTTCCTGGGTTGAGTAAACCGCCCAATATGCCGCTTGGTGTTCATAAAACGGAAGAAATTGTGCGTTATTACGCTGGCCGGATACGGATACCTGGAACAGGTTCCCGGCAGCCGGAAGTACCGGCTTGTGATCGGGCTGTTTGAAATGGGAAACTTGGTGCTCTTCCGCATTGACATCCGCAATGAGGCCAAGGACCTGTGCGCCTTTCTGACACCAAAGTACCCGGCTGCCGTACATACCGCCACGCACAGCGTGGGTGAGGTCATCTGCGTTGACAAGCTGGACGTGGGCCTGTCCCTAAGTTCCTCCATAGTGAAATAAATAGAGGCTACAGACCAGCACATGGAAAGTAATGGGCCGGTTTGCAGTCTCTCATGCGTTCTGTCTCACTATATGTTTTATTCAGACATCAACTTGGCATCTTTAGACCATTTTCTATATTCAACAATCGTGCATTTTCGACAATATATCATGTAGAGAATTGACAATCTTCTTTAGATTGCGGTCGTCTTTTCGTACTTGTAGTCATTGAAAAAATCCCTGGCCCGATTACAAAATCAGGTCAGGGATTCTTTTTTTGAGCAGCCAAAAGCCTATTGGGAATCCAAGGCAATGACATTGCCCTTTCCAAACCAGTTTTTTTGCGTTATTCCGCCTTCAGGTAAATCTGACGGGACTGGTAGTCCCCCAGGAAAAGGTCCAGAGACAGGGGATAGCCGCCGGCCATGAGGGCCGCGCCGGTGTACACGTTCCCCTCCTGGTCCCGGTAGCGGAGATCCGGGTCCAGACCCCGCAGATACAGCATCTGGAAGGCGGGGTTGGCCCTGGTGGTTCCCGTGACCACCGACGCCAGCACCTCTCGCCGGTCCTGGGAAACCTGTTCCCAGGCGGTAAAGGGACCGTCGGCAAAGGGGTCCGTCAAGCGGTAGTAATCGCCCCTTTGGATCAGGTCATAATGTTCCTTGAAGAAAGCGGTCTGGCGGCGCATGATCTCTTGCTCCTCCGCCGTAGTCTCGCTGAGGTCCATCTCATAGCCGAAGGTGCCGGACATGGCCACCACGCCCCGGGTCTCCAGGGGGGTGGTGCGGCGGGTGCCGCCGTTGGGTACGGCGGAAACGTGGGCCCCCATGGTGCATACGGGATAGAAGAAGCTGCTGCCGTACTGGATACGGAGGCGGTCCACGGCGTCGGTGTTGTCGCTGAGCCAGATCTGGGGCGTGTAGTACAGCATACCGGCGTCAAACCGGCCGCCGCCGCCGCAGCAGCCCTCAATGAGGATCTCCGGGAAGTCCCGGCGGAACCAGTCCAGCATTTCATAGACGCCCAGAACATAGCGGTGGTACAGCTCTCCCTGACGGCTGGCGGGCAGCTGGGCGGACCACACGGTGGCCAGGGTCCGGTTGGCGTCCCATTTGATATAAGCGATATCCGCGCTGGAAATCACCGCTTTCAGCGTGTTATAGATGTAGTCCCGCACATCCCGGCGGGAGAAGTCCAGCACCAGCTGGCTGCGGCCCCGGGTCATAGCCCGTCCAGGAATAGCCAGGGCCCAGTCGGGATGCTGGCGGTAAAGATCGCTGTCCTCGTTGATCATCTCCGGCTCGATCCAAATGCCGAATTTCATTCCCAAGGCCTGAATGCGGGGCACCAGGGCCTCCAGCCCGCCGGGCAGCTTCCGCTGATCCACGGTCCAGTCTCCCAAAGCCCGGTAATCGTCGTCCCGGTCGCCAAACCAGCCGTCATCCATCACCAGCATTTCCACGCCCAGGGGGGCGGCGGCTTCGGCAATCTCCACTAGCTTGTCGGCGTTGAAGTCCCACATGGTGGCCTCCCAGTTATTCACCAGGACAGGCCTGCGGCGGTTTTCGTAGGGGTCGCGGAGGAGGTGCTTCCGGATCGCCCGGTGAAACTGGCAGCTCATTTGGCCGAAGCCGTTGGGAGAGCAGACAAAAGCCGCCTCCGGGGTCTGGAAGCTCTCGCCGGGGGCCAGATTCCAGCAGAAGTGGTGAGGGTGAATCCCCAGCACCAGGCGGCAGTCCTCCACCTGGGCCCGCTCCGCCGCGATTTCAAAATTGCCGCTGTATAGCAGAACCGCGCCATAGCAGAGGCCGTGGTCCTCCGCCGCGTCGGGGCGGCAGATGACGACGGAGGGGTTATTCTGGTGGCTGGACAGTCCCCGGGTGGAGGCCACGCTCTGGACGCCGGGATTCAACGCCGCCCGGCTGGGACAGCGCTCCATCATGTGCCGGCCATTGAAGGTAATCCAATCCATGGGGGCGGCATAGGGGAAGTCCAGGCAGGCGGAGACGGCTTTCAAGAGCTTTACCGGCTCCCCGCTCCGGTTCACGATTTTCGCGGCGCGGGTGATTAGGTCCTCCTCCTCAAAAACGCCGTAGTACAGCTCCACGGCCACATGGCTGGCAGGGTCCTCCAAGGAGATCACCAGGGTTTCGGCCTCCTGGCCGAAGAAGGTGGGCAGGCCCTCCAGGGTATACTTCCCTTTGCGGACCTCGTATCCGGTATAGCGGAGGTCCATGGCGTGGCTGCCGTCAGCCTGCTCCATCTCAATGGAGGGGATGCGGTAGTCCCCCACGCCGCAGGTGGAATACTCCTGGGGCATGGTGTCCAGGGAATAGCTGCGGTTGGTTCCGGCCTCGTCGGGATTGGGAGTATGGCTTCGATCCGCACGGCGGATCAGGTAGGTCATGTCCGCCTCCACCCGGGGGCCGTAGTAGGCGTGAAGAAGGACGTTGAATGTATCCGCCTTCATCTGATAGGTGGTATTACTGGTTTGCAGGGTAAAAATCCGCTGTTCTTGATCGACTAAAATCATAAGCTTTGCAACCTCTCCATACGGTGGTTAATACCGCCGGGAACGGCGGTTCTTCTGCGGAAATTGTATGCGATTTTTCCCTTGCAGGCAAGACAAAAAATCGCACAAACCTGTAGGGGTCAAAGCCCTGCGGCTTGTCTAAAGTACCAGCCCCGGCGGGGCGGATCGCCGGGCCGGGGCTGGGGGGAGAAAGGATGGATAACGCGAATAAATAAACTCTTTCGACTCGCTGGTTTCACGCCGCCGTTGAGGCCCGATCTAATCCAGGCCCGGTCAGCGAGAGAACGCCACGCGCCCATCTTCAAGAGACAGGCCGCTTCCAGAGCGCACTTCTAACGTTGCCGTCGCGGAAGCCCGGTTCCACACCAAGCCCCGTCAGCGAGGGAAAGGTTCTTTTGGTTACTTTTCTTACAAGAAAAGTAACTTACTTGCCGCCGGTGGAGGCGATGCCCTCGATGAACTGGCGCTGGAAGATGAGATAGAGAATCACCATAGGCAGCATCGCCAGCAGGGAGCCGGCCATCAGCACCGGGAAGTTGGTGGTGAACTGGCCGCGCAGAGTGGCAAGGCCGGAGCTGAGGGTCATCATGGTCAGGTCGGAGTTGACCACCAGAGGCCACATCAGATCGCCGTAAGCGAAGACGGCGGTAAAGATGGTCAGAGCGGCCACGGAGGTGCCCGTCAGGGGGAACATGACCTTGACAAAGGTCTGCCACTGGTTGCACCCGTCCAGATACGCCGCCTCGCCGATTTCCACCGGAATGCCCATGTAGGTCTGGCGGAGGAAGAACACGCCGAAGGCGCTGACGATGCCCGGGAACACCAGGGCAAAGATGGTGTTGGCCATGCCCATATGGGCGATCATCTGNTACTGGGGGATGATGAAAATCTGGCTGGGCAGGGACATCTGCACCAGAACAATGCCGAAGAGGAGGCCNTTACCCCGGAACTGGAGCTTGGCGAAGGCGTAGCCCGCCATGGAGCTGAANGCGATGGCGCAGAGAATGCGGAAAAACACCATCAGCGCCGTGTTCCANTACAGGTTCACNAAGGGCAGGCTGTCCATGGCGTCGCTGAANTTGCTGAGGATCAGCTGCTTGGGGAAAATGGAGGGCGGAATAGCCAGGCTCTCCGGAATGGTCTTGGAGCTGGTGAGAATCATCCATACGAAGGGGAAGACCATGATGAGGGAGCCGACGATCAGCACGAAATAGGTGAGGAAGGTGGTGAGCTTCCTCGCTCTCTCTAAAGAACCGCTTTTCATCACGATACCTCCTTACACATCGTAGTTGACCCACTTCTTCTGGCCGAGGAACTGAATCACAGTAACCACGCCAATGAGAAGCACGGTCCAAATGACAATGGCGGAGCCGGAGCCGCGGCTTCCGGCCACGAAGGACTCCCGGTAGAAGAGATACATCAGGCTCTGCACGCTGGTTACCGCCGGGTTGGTATCCTCCACCATCATGTAAATGAGGTCGTACACCTTCACGGAGGACATCAGCCGCATGATCATGACCACGAACAGGGTGGGGGAAACCATGGGCAAGGTGATGTGGAAGAACTGCACCACTTTGTTGGCCCCGTCGATCTCCGCCGCCTCGTAATAGGACTTGGAGATATTCTGGAGGCCCGCCAGAAGCAGCACCGCGTCATAGCCGATGTTGCTCCAAATAGCCACGATGGCGCAGGCGAACATAACCACCTTGGGGTCGGTGATCCAGCCGATGTGGGTGCCCATCATCTGGTTCAGAATGCCGTACTCGCCGTTGAAAATCCAGCGCCACACCATGGTGACGGCGGCGGGGGCGCAGACCATGGGCAGGAAGAAGATGGTGCGGAAAACGCCCTTGCCCTTGATCTTGGCGTTTAAGAGCATAGCCACCAGGAGGGCCAGGAACAGGCCCAGAGGCACCGTGAGAATGCAGAAGTAGATGGTATTCCAGGTGGCCCGCCAGAAATCGGCCCGCTGGAACATTTCCACAAAGTTTTCCAGACCCACGAATTGATAGTGGCCGAAGCCCAGGTGTTCGCAGAAGCTGGTGTACAGCGTCTGGACGAAGGGCCACAGGTTCAGCACCAGCAGGCCGATGATGGTGGGCGCTACCATGATGTAGCCCCAGCGCTCCTCCCGCTTGGCGGCGGCGGACAGTTTAAATCCCTTATTCACAAAGTGCCCTCCTCTCAGTGTTGTTCATTCGCCAGCTTCTTGGCGGTCTCNGTATTGATGACGTTCTGCATGGCGTCCAGGCCNGCGTCCATGGTGGTCTGGCCGTTATAGATCTTGTTCAGCTCCTGGAGCAGGGGGTCCTTCCACTTGGGACGGGCGGAGTTGTTGACGCTCTGNACGCCGTACTCAAACTGGTCCTTGAGCACCTGGAGGTTCAGATNATAACCCGCGTTCTCGAAAGCGTCAAAGTAGGCCTGCTCNGTACCGTCATAGCCGGAGATAGCGGCGCCATAAGAGCTGGCGATATTCTGCGCCTCCTCGGTNCCGAAGAATTTCAGCACATCCAATACCATGTCCAGNTTCTTGCCGTGGGCGGCGGTGGAGTAGCAAAGGCCGTTGGAGATGGTGGCCCGGCCGTCGCCGCTGACGGGGTCGGGGCACTTNGGCAGGGGCGCGATGTCCCACTTNCCCTGCATATCNGGGAANCTGGTCACGTCGTTCCACAGGTTCCAGTTGCCCTCCAGGAACATGGCGCCGCCCTCGGAGAAGAAGGTCGTCTGGGGGCTGGTCTCGGCGAAGTAGGTCTGGTCCGGGCACCAGTTCTCCTTCTGGAGGTTGATGTAAAAGTCCATGGCTTTCCGGGTGCCCTCCTGATCGAAGCCGCCCTGAGTCTTGTCCTCGGTCAGAATGCAGCCGCCGGCCTGATAGACAAAGTTCCAATAGCCCATCTGGTCNTCGTTATAGGCCATGAAGCCGTACTTGCCGGTGGCGTCGTAGATCTTCTGCGACGCGGCNGTCAGATCGTCCCAGGTCCAGTTCTCGTCGGGATAGGAGACTCCGGCGGCGTCGAACATCTCCTTGTTGTAGCACATGACGATGTTGTCCTTGTCCTTGGGCACGCCGTACATGCGGCCGTCAAAGCCCTGGGCGTTGGCGATGGAGATTTCGGAGTAATGGTTCTCGTAGAAATTGGGGTCCACATCGTCGTAGAGGTTGGTCACATCCGCCAGCATACCGAACTCCGTGTAGTACAGAATCTGGTTGGTGTGCATCCAGAAAATGTCCGGCATGGTGTTGGACTCGGCGGCGGCCTCCAGCTTGGTCAAATACTCGTTCCAGCTGGTAACCTGCACGTCAATCAACACGTCGGGGTTCTGGGCGGTATAGGCCTCGCAGATGGCCACCATGCTGTCGCGCTGATAGACGTCCCAAATCTGGAACGTCAGGTGCGTTTTCCCGTCCGCGGCGCCGCAGCCCGCCAGGGTGAACACCATGGCCGCGGTCAACACGGCGGCGAAAACGCGGGAAATTCTTTTCTTCATAACACCTCTCCTCTCAATTTGATCATTTTTTTCCTGCTTTTCTTGCTCTATTCTATTCCTAGTTCTCCAATATAATACTTTTTCCCCATGTCGTAAATAGGACTGGATTTTGAAAAATATACCCAAATGTCAGAATAGGCAGCTTTCGCGCATATAAAACAACATTTGGGTATATTTTTGTTAAATTCGTCTGGATTGTACAGAAAAAGCGGTTTACAACTGTTAAAAACGCAAAAACAACTCGGTAAGTTACATGAAATTCCGCGGCCAATTTTCAGCATATGCACAAATACTTATGTCTTTATGTGTCCCGGAAACGTTACCAGATGGGCGGAGTCTGACGGTGGACCGGCTGGCTCCGGCGGGGCGCGCTTTCCAGATACTCGCTGGGGGACATCCCGGTCTCCCGGCGGAAGACCTTGGCGAAATAGTTGGCGTTGGCAAAGCCGGAGGCCTCGGCCACGTAGGTGATGGAGGCGTCCACGTCCTCCAGCAGCAGCTTGGCGTAGTCGATGCGCACCTTGGTAATGTATTTTCCCGGCGGGATGCCGGTCTGCTTGGTAAAGGCCCGGATCAGGTGGGATTTGGACACCTCCAGCCGCTGGGCCAGCTCGTCCAGTCCCTCCAGAAAGGGAAATTCCTCCTGGATGATGCCGATGGCGGACTCCACCAGAGGCGACGAGGACGGTTCCGTCCGCCGGACGTCCACCGGAAGCCCCGCCAGCTTCACCAGCAGGTCATAGGCCTTGGCGGAGGCCGCGCCGCCGTCCACCGGGCCCCGCTCGTTCTCCATGACGATCAGGGACATGATGGTCTCCCGGACCATGGACGCGCCGTCGTGAAACAGGGCCTCCCGCTGGACCAGGCGGTCCCGCAGCACCCGGCCGGGAAGCTCGCCCCGCATCTGAATAACGCCGCTGAGGCAGTCGGAAACGGCCTGGACCTCGAAAGGCCCCGGCTCCTGAAAGACCAGGGTTTGACCCGGCTGCAGCAGCGAGCACCGGCTCCCGGTGTTCACCACCACGCTCCCCCGGACAGCTGCCGCGATGACCCATTCTCCCGCCAGGGCGGCGCCGCTGATTCCGTCTCCCGCCTCCAGGGGAGCGGCACGGGCCAGCGTCAGGGCCAGCAGCTCCGCCATTTCTCCGCCGGGAACGGCGGGACGGATCTCCCGCATTTGATTCTGATTAAATGGCATCGCGCTACACCTCGTCGTCGCAAAGTCCGCTAGGCTTCGCTTTCGCTTTGAGTTTTTGAAAGGAAAGGCCCCAGCCTTTCGGCCGGGGCCTTTCACGCCCCTTATCAGTGCGCGATAAACTGCTCCGTCTCCTTGTCGAAGAGGTGGATCTTCTCCACATCCAGCGCCAGGGTGGCAGCGTCGCCCTCACGGCCCTTGTAGGTGGAGGGAGCCCGAACCACCAGCTTGTTGCCCTGGCAGTCCAGATGCAGGTTGATCTCCGCGCCCATCAGCTCGGCGATCTCAATGGTGGCTTTCAGCTCGCCGCTGTCCACGGCGTCCACGTCCTCGGGCCGGATGCCCAGCACCACGGTCTTCCCGTTGTAGGCGGCCACGGCCTCGTTCATCCGGGCGGGGAGCTGCACGTCACAGCCGCAGACCTTGGCGCAGTAGCCGTCGCCCTTCTTGGCGATCACAGCGTCCATGAAGTTCATCTGAGGAGAGCCGATAAAGCCCGCCACGAAGAGGTTGCAGGGATAGTCGTACAGGTTCTGGGGGGTGTCGTTCTGCTGAATAATGCCGTCCTTCATTACCACGATGCGGTCGCCCATGGTCATGGCCTCGGTCTGGTCGTGGGTAACGTAGACAAAGGTGGTCTGCAGCTTCTTGTGGAGCCGGCTGATCTCGGACCGCATGGCGGTGCGGAGCTTGGCGTCCAGGTTGGACAGCGGCTCGTCCAGCAGGAACACGGCGGGGTTGCGGACCATGGCGCGGCCCAGGGCCACGCGCTGGCGCTGGCCGCCGGAGAGGGCCTTGGGCTTGCGGTTGAGCAGATGCTCCAGATCCAGGGCGCGGGCGGCCTCGTGGACCCGCTTGTCAATCTCGTCCTTGGGCATCTTCTTCAGGTTCAAGCCGAAAGCGATGTTCTTATATACGGTCATGTGGGGATACAGTGCGTAGTTCTGGAACACCATGGCGATGTCCCGGTCCTTGGGGGCGATGTCGTTGACCACCCGGTCGCCGATCCACAGCTCGCCGTCGGAGATATCCTCCAGGCCGGCGATCATCCGCAGGGTGGTAGACTTGCCGCAGCCGGAGGGGCCTACCAGGATGACAAATTCCTTATCCTTGATTTCCAGATTCAAGTCGGGGACCACTTGGACGTTGCCGGGATAGATCTTCTTCACATGCCGGAAAGAAATGCTAGCCATACGTAA
>JAAVHG010000080.1 GCA_014799855.1 Oscillibacter sp. | reverse complement strand
AGGGCCTGCACCTGGAGGCCTTCTCCAAGTCCGCCCGGGAGCTGCGCAAGCTCACCGACGAGCTGCAGGACGTGTCCATGTCCCTGCGGATGGTGCCGGTATCCAACACCTTCCAGAAGATGACCCGGATCGTCCGGGATATGTGCAAAAAGCTCAATAAGCAGGCCCGCCTCACCCTGGTGGGGGAGAACACGGAGGTTGACAAGACCATCGTGGACAGCATCTCCGACCCCATCATGCACATGGTCCGCAACTCCATGGACCACGGCATTGAGGACAATCCCGCGGACCGGACCGCCATGGGCAAGGACGCCACCGGCGAGATCATCCTCTCCGCCAGGGACACCGGCAGCGAGGTCATNATNACCATTCAGGACGACGGCCAGGGCGTCAACGACGAGNCCGTTCTCCGCAAGGCCATCAAAAACGGCCTGGCCTCTCCGGATATACAGTATTCCCACAAGGAAATCCTGAATTTCCTCATGATGCCCGGNTTCTCCACCAACACCGAGGTGACGGAGTTCTCCGGCCGCGGCGTGGGCATGGACGTGGTGAAGAGCGGCGTGGAGAGCCTGGGCGGCACCGTCAGCATCACCAGCGAGCGGGGCCGGGGCATGACCACCACCATGCGCATCCCCCTGACCATGGCNATTATGGACGGCATGGANGTGGCCGTGGGCGGCTCCATCTTCACCATTCCCATCAACGATATCCGGTCCAGCCAGAAGATCACCTCCAAGGACATTCTCCACGACTCCGTNAACGGCGAGATGGTNAAGCTGATCGACGGCTACTATCCCATTATCCGGGCCAAGGATTTCTACAACCTGCCAAACGGCGCTGATAAAATCGANGACGGCATTTTGATGTGGCTGGAATCCGGCGACGTTTCCTACTGCCTGTTTGTCGATGAGCTGCTGGGCGAGCAGCAGATTGTGGTNAAGGCGCTGCCCGCCTATGTGAACAATTTCGACATCAAGAATTACGGCATTGCCGGGTGCAGCATTCTGGGAGACGGCAATATCAGCATCATTCTGGACGCGGGCAGCCTCTACGCCGCCGCCCACGGCATGATATAATCCAGAGAATGGAGGGAACGACATATGAACGCAGTACAAGAAGAAGTCCTGTTTCAGCGTGAGGACGATATGCCGAAAGCGGCGGAGGCGCCCGCTGTNGAGAGCCGGAATTATTTGATCTTTATTATCAGCGACCTCAAACTGGGCGTGGACGCCGATTACGTGGTGGAGATCCTCAACGACTACACCATTACCTATCTGCCGATGATGCCGGACTATATTCTGGGCATCTACAACATGCGGGGCCAGATTATCCCCATTCTGGACGTCCGCCTGCGGCTGGGCAAGTCCCCCAAAGAGGGAGGGGACAGCCTGGTGATTGTCCTGAACTACAAGGGAACCCAGCTGGGTATTCTGGTGGACAGCGTGGAGCTGATGATCGATATTCCCAACCATCTTATCCGGCCCATTCCCTCTCAGAACACGCAAAAGCTGGTTTCCGGCATGTGCACCCTTCCTGATGGCGCCGGCACTATGCTGGTACTGGGCTGCGACCAGTTGATGCTGCATGGATAACGAGAAGAAGGTAGGGGGCACCTTCGCCCCCATGACGATTGGCGACAACGATTTCAAGCGGCTGGTGAGCTTTATCCAGACTACATACGGCATNGATCTGTCCCAGAAACGGCAGCTGATCACCGGCCGCCTGTCCCCGGCTATCCGCCAGCGGGGCTANAAGAGCTTTTCCGATTTTGTCAACCACGTGCTGGACAAAAAGGAAAACGACGAAATTACCCTGGTTTTGAACAAGCTGACCACCAACTACACCTTNTTCATGCGGGAGAAGGANCANCTGGACCTGTTCTGCCAGAGNATCATCCCGGAGATTGTCCGCCGCCACCAGCGGGACAAGACGCTGGCNATTTGGAGCGCGGGATGCTCCAGCGGCGAGGAGCCGTATAATATCACCATGTTCCTCTACGACTATCTGGGCCCCCAGGCCAAGGACTGGGACACCCGGATTCTGGCCACCGATATCTCCGCCCAGGCGCTGGCCTCCGCGCGGAAGGGCGTCTACACTCTGCCGGACACCATTCCCCCGGACTGGCGGAAGAAGTATTTCGTGGATAACCGGGACGGCACCCACACGGTGTCCCCCGCCGTGAAGAACAACGTAATCTTCCAGACCTTCAACCTCATGGACCCCATCAATTTCCGCCGGAAATTCGACGTGATCTTCTGCCGGAACGTGATGATCTACTTTGACCAGCCCACCAAGGACGCCCTGGTCAACCGGTTCTACGATTATACCGTCCCCGGCGGGTATCTTCTCATCAGCTATTCGGAAAACCTCAGCCCCAACGCGCCCTATAAACGCCTGGCTACCGCTACCTTCCAGAAGTAAGCGGCGCGGGGAAAAGAAGAGACAAGGACAGCGCCGTTTTTCGGCGCTGTCCTTTGTTTAAAAAATTCCAATTATTATGAAGAAAACTCCTCACNGGACCGCTGTTCTTTCTTGACAACGGCGGTCCTGTTTGCTATGATATAGTCAACGCAGTTGAAAAAGAGTTTTACCACTCCTGTTCAACCGGCGGACATACGGCCCGCCGGCGCGCAAAGCGCGTATGCGTTTCCGATGAAGTCAACCACAGNGGACCNCGGTCCAAAANGCCCCAAAGCGGCGTTTTNNCTGTGCTGACGGTAAAAGGACGAAAGGCTGGGCCTGGTTAAAGCCGTCTTCCGCGGATGGGGGGGCGGTTTTTCNGTTGGCNGGACGAGTGGAGGTTTTTCTATGNCGATTGCAGCAATGCAAAAAATCCGCGTCATGGTGGTGGACGACTCCATGGTGGCGCGCAACATGATTATGACGGGCCTGTCCGCGCACCCGAGAATCGAGGTTATCGGCTTCGCCATCAANACCCTGGACGCGCGGCAGAAGATCCCCATGCTGAAACCCGACGTGATCACCATGGACGTGGAGATGCCGGGGCAAAGCGGAATTGACTTTTTGAAGGAATNCCTGCCCTCCCACCCCCTGCCGGTAGTGCTGGTGTCCTCCCTGAACCTGAAGGTGTTCGACGCTCTGGCCGCCGGCGCGGTGGATTTTGTCCGCAAGCCGGACACTCAGGCCAATAAGGACGCCTTTATCACCGCCCTGACCCAGAAGGTGCTGATGGCCGCCAACGCCAGAGTGCACACTGTCTCGCCCACCGCGGCGGCGGTTGCGGCGGCGGCGTCAGGCGGCGGGGCCGCCCAGGTGCTTCCGGCTCTTGGACCCGCCGCGGTGTTTAACAATATTCTGATCGGCCTCGGAGCCTCCACCGGAGGCACGGAGGCNACGTTGGAGGTAATGAAGCGCCTCCCGGCGGANATCCCCGCCATGATCATTGTCCAGCATATGCCNCCGGGGTTNACCCAGATGTACGCNGACCGCCTGAACCGCCTGTGCAAAATGGAGGTCCGGGAGGCCAGGAACGGCGACGAGCTGCACCGGGGACTGGCCCTGGTGGCTCCGGCGGATCTNCANTGCCGGGTGGTCCGCATCGGCGGNAAGTACACGGTNGCCTGTGTCCCCGGGGAAAANGTCTCCGGACACCGNCCCTCGGTGGACGCGCTGTTNCAGTCCATGTCCGAGGTGGTCCAGTGCAAAATGGTGGGCATCATCATGACCGGCATGGGCCAGGACGGCGCGGCGGGCCTTNTGGCTATGCGCAAGAAAGGCGCCTACACCATTGGCCAGGATAAGGAGTCCAGCGTGGTATACGGTATGCCGGGCGTGGCCCATGACATTGGCGCGGTGTGTACGCAAGCCTCCTGCGAGAATGTGGCCGGGGTGCTGGTGCGGCATTTGAAGACCATGGGCTGAGAGAATTCCCTTACATTTCCAAAGCGGAACCCCGTTTTCGGGGTTCCGCTTCCTTTTTTGGCCGGAAAGCGTCGTTCCGCCTGCCCGTCAGGCCTTGCGGGAAAAGAAATTGCCAGTTTTATCTTAACTTTTTCCCCGGCTGGCCGATATGTATAGTGAGAAGATAATAACAGACGGTAAATTTATGGAAAGGAAGTGAACGGTCATGCTGACTTCTTCCGGTTCCGGCGGGATTACTTCTATTGGCCGGACGAAAACATATTACACCAGCGTAAAGCGGAGCGCCTCTGCTCCGGTCACGGCGGGACGCAAGTACGATTCCGCCTCCTTCTCCGCGGCCCACGCGGAGCGGAGCACCTTTATGGACATGGTGGGACGCCTCTCCCAGGAGGTGCGCACCACCAACACCACGGGAGATATCCAGGCGCTGCGCCAGCAGGTTTCCACCGGGACGTATACGCCGGACCCCATGGCCATCGCTGGAAGGATTCTGTTCATGGCGGAGGAATAAACCATGGCGGAAGGATATCAGGGATATTTGCAGCTGATGGCCGACCTTGGGGAAGGCCTGGACCGGCTGGGCGCATTGGCGGAAAAGAAAATCGCCGCCGTCAGGCAGAACGATCTGATGGCGCTGGACGAAATCATGAAGCAGGAGCAGGCCCTGGCTCTGGCGTTCCGCGGCATGGAGCAGAGCCAGGATAAGCTGGCGGACCAGCTGGGCTGGCAGGGGGTCTCCCTCTCTAAGACGGCGGACCAGTTTCCGCCGGAGCTGCGGGGGGAGGCCGTTCAGGCTGTCCAGACCCTCCAGGAGAAATACGCCGCCTACCGGAAGCTGTCCGCCGCCTCCCGGGAGGCGCTGGAAAACGGCATTCACGAGGTAGACGCCATCATCGCCCAGCTGGGCGGCCCGCCCGCTCCCCCTCCTCCGGGAGGACCCGGATACGGCCCGGCGGCGGAGACCGCGGCCCCGCCGCAGTCCATGAAAACGGATTTTCGCGCCTGAGCGTTCAGGCCTTGTCTTGAAATAAAGGAGATGTTTGCACTATGGGCATTGGAACTTTTGGCTCCTTCACCCAGGCCCGGCTGGCGATTTACGCCGCTCAGGCTGGTATTACGGTGGCGGGCAACAACGTCGCCAATATTAACACCACGGGCTACACCCGGCAGAAGCTGGACCAGAGCAGCCTGTACATTGGCGGCACGGACCGCTATTACTCCAGGAACAACCTGCGGATTGGCGCGGGCGTTATCTGCGACGGCGTGTCCCAGGTCCGGGACAAGTATCTGGATATCCGCTACCGCAACGANGCGGCCAGCGTAGGCGCCCAGGACGAGTGGCTGGGCGGCCTGGAGGGCATNGCCCAGATTCTCGACGAGGTTGGCGACGGNAAAATCACCGCCGGCGAGGATTTCGGCGTGGTTTCCGCCTATCTGGATGAGNTGTATACCGCCATCAACGGCCTGACGGACCAGACCAACCGCAACGAGTACGACGGCCAGGTCCGCACGGCCGCGGATTCTCTGGCNAAAATGCTCAGCTCCTACGCCGCCCGGCTGGAGAGCTACTACCAAGAGGTAAAGCAGAATTTCGACAATGACCTGGAGACGGTCAACGGCCTTCTGCGGGATATCCGCAACCTCAACGAGACCATCCGCACCTCCGACATCTACGGAGACAAGGCCCTGGAGCTTCGGGACGAGCGGAATGTGAAGCTGGATAAGCTGGCGGAGTATATCAAAATCAACGTCACCTATACCGTTGAGGAGATCGGCCCGGGTCAGACCATNGAGAANATGATCCTGAAAATGGGCAACGCCAACCCCGACGGTAAGGTAAGCTCCGACGAAACCGTCTTGATCGACGGTATCTACGGTTCCCAGATCTCCGTCATTCAGGAGCCGGTGATGAACCCCGCGTACGACGAGACCACGGAGGAGTTTGCGTTCCAGGATCAGTATGGCCGTCCGCTTTACAGTGATAAAATCGGATCGGTTGAGGATATTAACGACCCGGACATTCAAGACCTCATCGACAAAAACAAGCTGCATGTTCCCGACGGTTGTGACCACGCGGTTCTCGACGAAGATGGAAATATCATTGGTTTCGTTGATAATGCCGACGCGAAAAACCCGGATCATGATCCCAATATTGCCCCTAAATATCTGACCCCCGAGGGCGTGCCCACCGACGACCTGGAGAAGGCCGCTACGGTGGATAACGCCAACCTGAACCTCTCCGTCTCCGAGCTGCGGGACGGCAAGGGCCGCATTCTCAAATACAACAGCAGGGGCGAGCTGAATACGCTCAGCAAGGTGGACTACGACGCGGCTCAGAAGCCCTCCACCACCGAGGTCGGCGAGGACGGCATATCCACGGTGATTACCACCTACTGGAAGAATACCAAGCTGCTCCTCATGCGGGAAGATCCGAATAATCCCGGAGAATATTACATCAACCTCAAGGATGCCGATGGCAATCCAACCAAGCTGACCGGCACAGCCGCTGTGGATGAGAACAACCAGCCTATTGAGGACGAAGAGGGAAATCCTGTTCTTCAATACACCTATACCAATCCCCTCAACGGGGAAACCGTTACCGTCCCTCTCTCTGACTCCATGGCCGGGCGGGCCCCCGTTTACACCTACTACAGCCAGAGCTTTACCCAGACTCCCTCTCAGAAGGTGGATTTGGACGACAACGACATCAAGGGCCGTTTGCAGTCTTACCGGGAGCTTCTCACCGAGGCCGGAGAATTCACCCCCAAGAGCGTCATCACCGGCGAGGACGAGTACGGCCCCCTGCCGGATGACCAGATTCTCAGCTGTGACGAGGGCGCCGGCACCAAGCGGGGCATTCCCTATTACATGAAGTCTCTGGACCTCATGGCAAACCGCATCGCCTATGCCTTCAACAACGCCAACCAGGGCTATTTCACCGATCCCGACGGGAATCTGGTCCACAAGGCCTGGGACCCCACCGCTAACGACAACCAGGGCGGCCTGGTGGNTANGGCTACCACCNTNCNCTACACAGACGCTAACGGCGACCCGGCGGTCTTCACCTTCAACACGTCCTATATGACGGATAACTCCACCTGGAACATGGACCCTGCCAAGGGCGGTCTTCCCAAAGAGGTCCAGGGGGCCATTGCGGATGCGCTGGGCAAGAACCCCGCCAATCCGGATGATCCCGATTTCTCCTTGACCAGCGATGATGTGAAGGAGTATCTGAACACCGAGAGCACCGTTTATTTGACGGATACGAAGGGCCAATATGTCTACGAAAAAGACGCTAATGGCGATCCTGTCTATGAGACGGATGAAAACGGCCAGCAGATCTTGGATGGCGGCGGCAATCCCATTCCCAAGCGCGTCCCCGTCCTGGACGAGGACGGCAATCCGGTGACAACCAGCAACGCGTTCTTCATGGGCGGCCCCATGTTCAGCAACCACGGCAGCTCCGACGACACCGAGGGCATCACCGCCAGCAATATCTCTATCTCCGCCTCCTGGCAGGCTGGAGCGATCATTGTCGGCTCCTTCGTCTGCGCCCCCGGCAAGTTTGAGCCCGCTTCCACCGACAGCGACAGCCTGATTAAAAACCTGACCAGCCTCTTCTATGAGAAGCAGAACTTCTATCCCGACACCCTGGAGGAGGACGCCGCCCATGCAGTCATGTTCAAGGGCACCTTTAAGGACTTCTGGATCAATATGGGCACGGTTATGGGCAACGACCAGTCTATCACCGGCAGCGATTTGGATAACCACTACGCGGCCTCCCTGGAAATCGACACCAGCCGGGACTCCGTTTCCGCCGTGGATTTCAACGACGAGGCAATGAACCTGTTTATGTATTCCCAGGCCTACAACGCCGCCTGCCGCGTGCTGACCACCCTGGACTCCGTCCTGGATAAGCTGATCAACGGCACAGGCGTAACCACCTGATGACTGAGGAGGGAATAGCGACATGATTACCCGTACAACTACCGTAGGCACTATGAAGACCTACCGGTACAATATGCAAAAATCCGCCTTTTCCATGAACAAGTCCATGAATCAGGTGCTTACCCGGCGGTATTTCAACTCCTTCGCCGACGATCCCGCCGGAGCGGCCAAGAGCTTCCAGCTCCGCAGCGCGTTCCTGCGCACCAGCAGTCAAAAGGACCTGAACGACTCCATTATCCACAAGTTCGACGTGGCCTTCGGCGCGCTGGACTCCGTGGAGAAGGCCTTGGACACCGACGGCGGCAACAGCGGCTTGTTTGAGCAGCTTCGGGCCCTTAACGACCCCGACGGCTCCGCCCGGAACGCCCTGGGCCAGTCCTGCAAGGCTCTGGCCAGAAGCGTTGTGCAGGATATGAACGGACGCTACGGGGATAACTTCGTCTTCTCCGGGGCCGACGGCCTGAACGTCCCCTTTACCTGGGAGGCGAAAAGAAACACAGGATATGACCCGGAGTTTGATCCGAATGATCCGACTCTTTCGGAGAACTGCCAGTATTTGATGGAAATTCCGGGAGCGAACCCGGGAGATCCCCCTCAAATTGTCCCCACCAATGATCCCACTGATCCCAGGGTGGTAACGGAACCTGAGGAAAACCCCAATTACGATTCCTATTACGAGGTTGACCCGGAGGACATCGAATATGATGAAAGCAAGGCGCTGAAATACGTCGTGCGGGACCCGGCGACCAAGGATATCATCGGCTATACCAATAAGGCTGCAGATGAGAATAATCAGCTTACTTGGGCAGAGAATCCTACTTATGATCCCAATTTGAAGCCAGGCGACCCTGGCTATGATGAGGATTTTACGGCCAAGAAGTATATCGTAGACGATGGAGTTAATCCCCCGCTATATACCAGTGATACGAAAGAGCTGCCCGCCAGCACCGTTCCCGCTACCAATCCTGAGTATATCGCGGACAATTTGAAGCAGTACCGCTATCTGAAAGAGGACGGCACCGGCACCAACACGGCGGCTGACGCGGCCGAGGCTCTTTACTACCGCGGCGATCCCGTGGATAGAGACGACACCACCCGGCTGGACTACTACTCCAAGTCTGAGAAGAAATACGTGGACATCGGCCTGGGCTACGACACGCAGGGCGGCCGGGTGGAGTCCTCCACCGTATTCGACGCGGCCCTCCAGGGCACCAATTACCTGGGCGGCCATGGCTTGGATAAGGACGGCGACCCCAAGAACGTGGTCTCTATCCTCAACCGCATGGGCGAGATTCTGGAGAGCTGCCCCTCCGAGGGCGCCGAGTGGCCCAGCGACGAGATAAAGGAGGAGTATTACCGCCTTTGCAACAAGTTCGAGGACGCCTCCGCCCGGGTGAAGCAGAAATTTACAGAGCTCAGCACCCAGGCCACCTTCCTGGACAACAACAAGGAACAGCTGACCAATGTGGGCAACACCCTGAACGAGCAGATCGAGGCTTTGGATTACGCCGACGACGCGGACTCCATTTCCGAGTTTATCTGGGCCAAATACTGCTACGACACCTCTCTGAAGGTGGGCAACAGCGTTTTGGGCCAGAGCCTGATGGACTATCTTGATCTGTAACGCGGGTCAAATCCGCAATGTGAATAGGGAAAATACCATCTGGAAAGGAGTTCGGCTTGCGTTATGAGTCAGCTGATTGAGATCAAAAGCGTTCCCATTGAAATCGAGATGAAAATGTCCCACGCCAGGCTGGAATACACCAGAGCCTCCGCGGATCTGGAAATCTCCCGTGATAAGGGCGGCTTGAGCATTAAGAGCCGGCCTATCCGCCTGAATGTGGACACCTTTGAAATGCGCAACTCCATTCTTCCCACGCCTGTCCGGTCTATTGAGCAGGCCGCCCAGAAGGGCAAGCAGGCGGCCTATGAGGCCACCGCTACCTATGCCCAGCAAGGGGAGCTGCTGTTGAAGGCAAAGATTGGAGAAGATGTTATGGCACAGTACGAGGCCAGAGCCTTGAGCCCCCACATGGACAGCCAGCCCGGCTTGACCTTTATCCCGACCACTGGCCCGGAAATCGACTGGGACCCCGGCGAGCTGAACATCCGGTTTGAAATGGATAAGCTGAATTTTGACTGGCGGCTGAACCAGACCCAGCTGGAATTTATTCCCGGCGACATTGAGATCACCGTCAAGCAGCAGCCTGACGTGATTATCAAGTACATTGGCGGTCCGCTGTACGTTCCGCCCTCCTCCGACCCCAATTACGAGCCGGTGGATGTGCAGGCGTAAGCCCGCCCCGCCATGCCGCGCTGTCCCGCGGCGCGGCAAGCACTAGGAGGTTTTCATGGTAAAAATCCAGAGTAAATACTTTGGGGAAATTGAATACGAGCCGGAGGATATCATCACCTTCCCGGCGGGGCTCTTTGGCTTTGAGGAGGAGCATACCTTTCTGCTTCTGCCCTTCGAGGGCAGCAACGGCAGTATGCTGTGCTTCCAAAGCACCGTTACTCCGGGCCTTGCCTTTGTGGCGCTGGACCCCTTTGTCCTCCGGCACGACTATACGCCGGTATTGCAGAAAGCGGAGCTGAACCTCTTCGGCGTGGAGGACGTGCAGGAATTGGCCTTTTACGTCCTGTGCGCCGTGAAAAATCCCGCCTCCGCCAGCACAGTGAATATGAGGTGCCCTGTGGTCATTCATCCCGACAAGCGGGAGGCCCGCCAGATCATCATGGAGATGGACGCTTATGAAATGCGTCATCCTCTGGCTGAGTTTGGCCCAAGGGAGGAGGCCGCATCTTGCTGATTTTACAGCGGAAGCCCGGCGAATCCCTGATCATCGGGGAAGACATATCCATTACCGTGGTTTCCGTAGAGGGAGGCCGCGTCCGGCTGGCTATCACCGCGCCCCAGGATGTGCCCATCCTGCGCAGCGAGCTGGTGGCCGCCGCCGCCGCCAATAAGGATTCCGCGGTGGAGGAAACCACCCCGGCGGAGCTTCTGGGACTGCTGGGCGGAGGCCCGGAGCGTCCCAAATCCCCGCCGGAGAATCAATCGTGAAGGAGCGTGGAAAACATGATGGATGCCATTGCCGTCTCGGCTATGCGTATGGCCTCCGAGCAGTTGTCTGTCAGCTACTCCATGGCAATGGAGCGGAAAGTGATGGATACGCAGGAGATGGCGGCGCAGGAGCTTCTGCAAATGCTGCCGGACATCCCCAAGGGACAGTACATTGATACCTATGCCTAAGCGGTACCCCTCCGCTTGAGGCTGTTCCCCCTCAAAAGCGGCGGCATGGTGAAAGCCATGCCGCCGCCCTTTTTGATTTCCTCCGCTGGAGAGTCCGCCGTATAAATTCCCGCCAAAACCGGGCATACTGGAAGAAATATCCAACGGAGAGGAGGGGCATCATGACCTTTGCCCAAATTTGCGCCGCCTCCCCCGCCGCCCAAGAGGCATTGCGGCGGCGAATCGGGGAGTGCGCCCAGCGGGGGAGGAGCTATGAGTTTCCCGCCTGTCAGATGCCCGAGGGATGTGTCCCCAGCGAGACCACAGTGGGCTTTGCCCTCCAGGAACAGCGGTATGTCCTCTATTGGCGGCCCATGACGGTCTACCAGGGAGATAGCCGCGTGATGCAGCTGTTGTTTGCCCGGAATATCTGGCGGTTTGAGAGCTTCGAGGCCATGATGGTTCGCTTGCAGTCCCTCCGCCGGGAGGTAGAATCGGCAAAAACCCGGCCCATCCCGCGGCGGGAGGTTACGGCCCTCTGGCCGCCCCACTTCCACCAGCTGACAGCGGAGCTGGGCCGGGAGGTGCTGGGCCAGGAGAAGGCGGTGGAGGCCGCCGCCTTCCGCTTAGCCAGCCATATCGGGAAGCAGAACCCGGCCCGGCCCCTGTCCCTGATTTTCCACGGGCCCACAGGTGTAGGAAAGTCGGAGCTGGGAAAGGCTCTGGGTCCGGTCCTCAGCCGATGCTGCGGCAGGGCTTATCGGACTGTTTGGACGGATCTCAACACCTTCACCCAACCCCACGCTGTCCACCGCCTTACCGGCGCGCCCCCGGGCTATGTGGGCTATGAGGACAGTCCCATATTCGAAGCGGTGCGGCAGGAGCCCTATACCGTCTTCATGTTTGACGAGCTGGAAAAGGCCCACCCGGAGGTGTTGAAGGTGTTTATGTCCATTTTGGACGAGGGCCGCTGTACCGCCCACCGGGCCGACGAGGAGGGGGCGCGGGAGCTGGATTTCCGGTGGTGCGTGTTTATTTTTACCACCAACGCGGACTTGAGCGCCAGAGGAAAGCGGTTGGGCTTTTTCGGCGGTGAGCCGGCGAAAATTTGGACAGCGGGCCCCTACCGCCCCGCCGCCTCGCCGGGTGAGCTGGCGGCAAGGCTCTACCAGGAAACAGAGGAGGCCCGCCAGGCCATGATTCGGCAGGGGGTACTGGCGGAAATTGCCGGACGCTTCGGGGGCATCATTGGCTTCCGGCCCCTGGACGACGCGGCCCGTGTGGCGGTCACGGTAAAGCAGGTCCGGGCACTGGGCCGGGAGTTCGGCTTGGAGGTAGTCCAGGTGGAGCCTGCCGCCGCCAGGGCCTTGACTCCGGACCGTGAGGCCCTTTCCGCCCGGTCTGCCGCGGCGGTGCTGGAAGGGCTGCTGACCCCCCTTTTCGCCATGACAAAGGCCGGAGAGACATCCTTCCGTCTCTCCGGCCTGCCGGGAAATTTCCAATTGACGCCACTTTACGGCAGGGTATCCAGCTCCGAAACCGTGTTGGTAGCGGAGTCCAGCCGGTAGAAGTGCAGGCCGTCAGCGGACATGAAATACTGTCCAGCGGCCTCATTGGTGCCGACGGGACTGTCGTCATACACGTTCAGGTGCAGACAGGGAATCCCATCGATCATCACCGCGCCGTCCATGGCGTAGATGGTGTAATCTTCCATGGACGTACCCTCCAGACCCAGATCCGCCGGGTTCAAGGTGTACATCTTGTCCATGGCGTCTACCAGGGTCATGGGGGTCACCTGTGCCGGCTGGGGAGGCGCGGGGGGATCTTTAACCCGGCCCTCAGCGGCATCCACCGTCACCAGACAGTTGGTGGGCGTCCAGTCCAGC
>JAAVHG010000079.1 GCA_014799855.1 Oscillibacter sp. | reverse complement strand
TCCACAATAAGAATGACACGTTCACGGTTGAGGGTGTCAATGCTGATTTGCGCCATTATATTCCAACACTGGCACGGCGCAGCAGATGNTTTCCTCGAAAATTGGAAAATCTTCANGCNGTTCTGACTGTTTTTGTTAGAGCTTATAACCGNTTTGGCCTCCAAAAAGATCGCTATCGTTNTCNTCATCCGGGANCCGNAGTTCCTTTTTCTCTCTTTGACTTCNTTTAACTCTCCTTTTGGACACTCCCNCCGNNNNTCCGCCCCTTGACATTTGTCCGGCCGGGTGCTATAGTATTNCCGTCAAATCGGCTTTGACGGAGAANGACCCGCTNAACGTACCCAGAGAGGGGCGCAGACGCTGAAAGCGCCCTGTACCGGCGGCGGCGCTCTACCACTCCNGAGCCGCCCGGGACGACCGGGACGGGNCCGCCCGTTACAGCGGACACGAGCGGCGCTCCCNCCGGAGCGCAAGCAGGGTGGAACCGTGGAATACGATCTTTCGTATCTCACCCCTGATTCCGNATCAGGGGTGAGATTTTTTCACCCCTTACTATTAAGGAGGAACTGTCATGAGCGAGGAAAACCTGTACACCTTTGAAAACGAAACCTACCGCAAAACCTATTGGCACACCTGCTCCCACATTCTGGCCCAGGCGGTGAAGCGNCTCTACCCCGAGGTCAAGCTGGCCATCGGCCCCTCTATCGACGAGGGCTTCTACTACGACATGGACTCNCCCTTNGCCTTTACCCCCGAGATCATGGANAAGATCGAGGGCGAAATGCGGAAGATNTGCAAGGAGAAGCTGAAGCTGGAGCGGTTCGAGCTNCCCCGTGAAGAGGCCGTCAAGTTCATGGAGGAGAAGGGCGAGCCCTACAAGGTGGAGCTGATCAACGACCTCCCCGAGGACGCGGTNATCAGCTTCTACANGCAGGGCGAGTTTACCGACCTCTGCGCCGGNCCCCATCTGGACTCCACCGGCCGGGTGAAGGGCAACGCCGTTAAGCTGACCGCCTGCAACGCCGCCTACTGGCGGGGCGACTCCAGCCGCCAGACCCTCCAGCGGATTTACGGCNTCGCCTTCCCCAAGAAGGACGAGCTGGACGCTTACCTCCAGCGNATNGAGGAGGCGAAGAAGCGGGACCACCGCAAGCTGGGCAAGGAGCTGGGCCTCTTTATGATGGCCGACGAGGGCCCCGGATTCCCCTTNTTCCTGCCCAAGGGNATGGTGCTGAAAAACACCCTGCTGGACTACTGGCGGCAGGTCCACAAACGCTATGGCTATGTGGAGATTGCCACGCCCATCATTTTGAACCAGCACCTTTGGCACCAGTCCGGCCACTGGGACCACTATAAAGATAATATGTATACCACCGTCATCGACAACGAGGACTACGCCGTCAAGCCCATGAACTGCCCCGGCGGTATGCTGGTGTACAAGAACGAGCCCCACTCCTACCGGGATCTGCCCCTGCGGATGGCGGAGCTGGGNNTGGTCCACCGCCATGAGATGAGCGGCGCGCTNCACGGCCTGTTCCGGGTCNGCTGCTTCACCCAGGACGACGCCCACATCTTNATGACCCCGGACCAGATGAAGGACGAGATCAAAAACACCGTGCGGATCTTTGACGAGATCTACTCCACCTTCGGCCTGACCTATCAGATTGAGCTGTCCACCATGCCGGAGGACCACATGGGCGA
Organism: Oscillibacter sp.; assembly: GCA_014799855.1. Lineage (GTDB taxonomy): Bacteria > Bacillota > Clostridia > Oscillospirales > Oscillospiraceae > Oscillibacter. The sequence continues at coordinate 6,487 of JAAVHG010000079.1, read as the reverse complement.
NGAGGAGGTCTGGCACTTTGCCGAGAACACCCTCCAGGCCGCCATTACGGAGCTGGGCAAGGACTTTATCATCAACGCCGGGGACGGCGCGTTCTACGGGCCCAAGCTGGATTTCCACCTGTCCGACTCCCTGGGCCGGACCTGGCAGTGCGGCACCATTCAGCTGGATATGCAGATGCCGGAGCGGTTCGAGCTGGAGTACACCGGCGAGGACGGCCAGAAGCACCGNCCCATTATGATTCACCGGGCNCTGCTGGGCTCCATCGAGCGGTTNATCGGCGTGATCACCGAGCACTTCGCCGGGGCCTTCCCCGNGTGGCTGGCTCCNGTGCAGGTGAAGCTNGTCACCGTNACCGACCGGGCGGACCAGTACGCCGGGACCGTGGCGGCGGAGCTGGACAAGCTGGGCTTCCGGGTGGAGACNGATCTCCGCAACGAGAAGATCGGCAAGAAAATCCGGGAGGCCACTCTGGAGAAGATCCCCTATATGCTGGTGGTGGGCGACCGGGATATCGAAAACCAGACCGTTTCCGTCCGAAGCCGGAGCGGGGAGGATTTGGGCGCCATGACCTTGGGCCAGTTTGCCGAAATGCTCCGAAAAGAAGTGGATGAGAAGACCATCAAATAAGGCAAGATCACCAAAAACGCCGTCTCCGCCTGTTGGCGGGGGCGGCGTTTTCCACGACAGACAGGCCGCGAGATGAAGGTTTTCTGTTCAAAAGATGCAAAAAGCTGTCGTAAAATGAAGGGCGATCCTCGCAAACTTGCAAAAAATTCGCCAAAAACCGAAAAAAGGGCTTGAAAAATGAAGGAGGAGGAGCTATACTATTCACATGCTTGCAAGTCACCCTTACCAAACATGAAAAGAGGAATGTAAGATGAAAAAATTGATGTCCTTGCTGATGGTCCTCGCTCTGATGATGACCGTCCTGGCCGGCTGCGGCGGCAATAACGGCGGTTCCTCCGCTCCCGCTGATTCCGGCAATTCCACCTCCGGCACCACCACTCCCGCCAATGGCGGCAGCGACACCAGCACCGCCGCTGTGGACACCAACACCGTGGCCGTTGGCGCGGTAGTCATCGTCCGCGACGACGTGCCCGAAGACGACGTGTACGCTATCGTTTCCACTATCTTCGATAATGTGGATACCATCACCGAGCAGCACGCCAAGGGCGGCGAGCTGGATCTGGACTTCGCCTCCTCCGTTACCTCCGTGCCCTATCATCCCGGCGCGGCCAAGTACTTCTCCGAACAGGGCAAGACCGTGGCCGCGGTGAAGGACGGCGCCGGTTCCGGCTCCTCCAAGGCCCTGACCTTCGGCACCGGCGGCGAGTCCGGCACCTACTACGCCTTCGGCGGCGTTCTCTCCAGCTTTGTTTCCAATAACACCTCTGTCTCCGTCACCGCCGTCACCTCCGGCGGCTCCAAGGCCAACATCGAGGACCTGAACGCCGGAGACGTGCAGCTGGGCTTCGTCCAGTCCGACGTTATGAGCTACGCCTACAACGGCGAGCGCCTCTTTGACACCGCCATTACCGGCTTCTCCGTGGTTGCCGCTCTCTACATGGAGCAGGTGCAGATTGTCACCACCAACCCCGACATCAAGTCCGCGGCNGACCTGGCCGGCAAGTCCGTCTCCATCGGCGACCGTGGTTCCGGCGTGTACTTCAACGCCATTGACGTTCTGGGCGCTTACGGCCTGGGCGAGGACGACATCAGCGCCGTGTACCAGAGCTTCGGCGACAGCGCCGAGTCCCTGAAGGACAAGAAGATCGACGCCGCTTTCATCGTGGCCGGCGCTCCCACCAACGCTATCGTGGACCTGGCTACCAGCGGCCCCGTGTATCTGGTCGGCCTGGACGAGAGCCACACCAACGATCTGCTGGCCGCCTCCCCCTACTACAGCGCTTACACNATCCCCGCCGGCACCTATTGATTCCTCCGGTAACGCTGAACCCCGGCAAGGGCCGCTTCACGCGGCCCTTGCCGCATTGAAAGGGCGGGCCGTTGGATCGCCTTTTCAATACGGCAAGAACGCCATTCAAGATGGAGGCGGAGGAGATCGGTTTATGGAGAAAACCGGNCTTTNGGGCTCTGTTTACCGGTATTATCATCGTTATTACCGCGTTGATTTTCCTTGCCATACACAGCCCCGGCCCAGTGGAACCGGCCCCGGCAGACCCTGCGGTTGACGCGGGGCCAGGCTGGGCATNCNGCCATTTANCNAACAAGCCCNAACCGGAAAATGTTTGCTTTTCACATAATAAAAATAAGGAGGGTCGCCGCATGAGCGAAAAAGACAAGCACACGCCCGACGTTGAAGTGGGCACGGCCGCCGAAATGGACGAGGTNATGCGAAAATTTGACCGGGAATCCGCCACCCGCATCTGGGAGGGAAAGCCCAAGNTGGTGGTCCAGGTGGTTTCCGCCCTGTTTTCCCTTTACTGCATCTGGTCCACNCTNTGGAGCACGGCGGATCTGCCCGTCCGCCTGTCGGCCTTTTTGGGGCTGATTATCATTATGGGCTACCTGAATTANCCGCTGCATAAGGGACATGTACGGCCCAACTCCATTCCCTGGTACGATATTGTCCTGATGCTCCTGGGGGCGGGCTCCTTNTTCTACTACTGCCTGAACTACAAGAATCTGGTCATGGTNATCACCAGCGCCTCCAAGATCAATCCCGGCTCCGAGGGGGCCATTGACGGCGCGTGGTTCTACGTGATNCTGGGCGTTGTGGGNATTTTGTGCCTGGCGGAGCTCTGCCGCCGGTGCGTGGGCCTGCCCATCCTGTGCGTGGTGAGCCTCCTGCTGGTGTATACCTTCGCCAGCGGCCAGAACCTGGGCCGGGTGATCTACACCCTGTACTANGGCACCTCCGGCGTTTTGGCTACCCCTGTCCAGGTGTGCGCCAAGTTTATCGCCGTGTTCATCATCTTCGGCGCGTTTTTGGAGCNCACCGGAATNTCCAGTTTCTTCATTGACCTGGNTAACTCCGTGGCCGGAAGCGCCTCCGGCGGCCCCGCCAAGGTGGCGGTTATCTCCTCCGCNCTNTGCGGCATGGTGTCCGGCTCCTCCGTGGGCAACACCGTCACCACCGGNTCCGTCACCATCCCCATGATGAAGAAGACCGGGTACAAGGGCGAATTCGCCGCCGCNGTGGAAGCCGCGGCCTCTACCGGCGGNCAGATCATGCCTCCCATCATGGGCGCGGCGGCCTTCCTCATGGCGGAGTATATGGACACCACCTACGCCAACGTGGCCATGAAGGCCATTCTCCCCGCNNTNCTGTANTTCACCGGNATTTTCNTCNCCGTCCACCTGGAGGCCCGNCGNCTGNACNTNAANGGCATCCCCCGGGANCAGCTNCCCAAGNTNNGCGTCCTGGTCCGCAGCATCTATCTGCTGCTTCCCCTGGTGATTCTGGTCTGGCTGGTAGCCAGCGGCACCCGCACCCTGCAATTCTCCGCCGCCGTGGCCATTCTCCTGGCTATCGCCGTGAGCCTGCCCGGCATCTTCTGGAACAGCCGCGCGCAGCATAACGAGGGCGCGGCGGTCCACGCGGTGAAGGAGACCGGCACCATGATCGTCAGCGCTCTGGAAGCCGGCGGCCGGGGCTGCATCACCGTGGCCGTGGCCTGCTCCATGGCGGGCATGGTGGCCGGCTGCATCACCGTGACGGGCCTTGCCTCCAAGCTGGTGAACGCGGTGGTCAATATCAGCCGCATGATCCCCAACGAGGCTCTGGCGATGTTCATCGCCCTGTTTTTGACCATGCTGTGCTGCATTGTGCTGGGCATGGGCGTGCCCACCACCGCCAACTACTGCATTATGGCCTCCACCTGCGCCCCCATTTTGATCACCCTGGGCATCGGCAAGATTCCCGCCCACTTCTTTGTGTTCTACTTCGGCATCGTGGCGGACATTACGCCTCCCGTGGCCCTGGCGGCCTATGCCGGAAGCGCTATCGCCAAGTCCAACCCCATGAAGACCGGCGTCAACGCCACAAAGCTGGCTATAGCGGCCTTCATCGTGCCCTATATCTTCGCCTTCAACCCCGCCATGCTGCTGATCGACACCGGCGTTTTCGACGTGGTGCTGATTGTCATCACCTCTCTGGCCGGACTCTTCGGCGTGGCTGTGGCCCTTAACGGCTACCTCTGGCGGAAGATGAATCCCCTGCTGCGGGTGGTCATCGCCCTGGGCGGCCTGTGCATGATGTTCCCCGGCCTGCCTACCGATATCGTCGGTCTGGCGGTTGTGTGCGCCATCGTGGCCTGGCAGAAGCTGGGCGGCAAGGCCTCTCCCAGCGCGACGGCGGCGTAATCCCTCTGTCGGGGACTCCGCCCTTCCGGCCCGCGCCGAAGGCGGCCCTTGTCTCCGTCCCCTCCGGTTCTCCCCGTGAAATCCGCGGATTTCGCGGGGAACCCCGAAGCCCCGGCGCGGCTCTCCGTGCCGGGGCTTTTCTCTTTGAGATTTTTATCCGCTTTTGGGAACTTTTTTCTGAAAAATCCGTCGAATTTAGAGGAAAGCCCTCCCAAAGAAATGGACAAAATGTGAATTTTCCTTCCGCGGGAAAATTGTTACTGTTTTGTTGTTGCTTTACCAGGGAGACTGTACTAGTATGTGTGGTACAGTTTGTAACTTTGCCTGCGCGCACGAAAAGGAGAACCGGCTATGTCAGAAGTCATGGAACATCAGAAGCAGACGGCCGTTCAGACGGCCGCCCAGGGGGGAGCGCCCGCGGCGGCCGCTGAGGAGCAGAAGGCCGCGGCGGACAAAAAATCCCTGCGGCAGAAGTGGAAGGACATGCCCCGGCGGAAGCGGCGGAAAATTATCCGCTGGACGGTTATTCTGCTGATTATCCTGGCCGCCGTGGTCCTGGCAGGCCGCTTTTTCCTCGGCGGCGGAGACGGGCAGGGGGAAAACCAGGTGATCCGGGACACGGTTTCCTACGGGTCCATTTCCGCCACCGTCAACGGAAGCGGCCTGACCCGGGCCAAGAGCAGCGAGACGATCACCCTCACCACCGCCGGAACCGTTATGGACGTGCTGGTGAACGAGGGCGACGTGGTGACCCAGGGCACGCCCCTGTTCACCATTGATTCCCCGGCGGCCCATACCGCCGTCCAGCGTGCCAGAACCAACGTGGAGGGCTATCAGAAGCAGCTCTCCCAGGCGGAAAAGGATCTGGCCGGGCTGAACCTGACGCCTACATATTCCGGAAAGCTGATGGAGACCGTGAAGCTGAACCCCGGCGACGAGGTGTCCAAGGGCCAGAAGCTGGCGGTTTTGGCGGACGACACCCGCCTCCGCCTCACCCAGTATTACAGCTACGCCTACGCCGGGGAGCTGTGGGCGGGCCAGACGGTGGAGGTGTCCATCCCCGCCCTGATGACCACCGTCCCCGGCACCGTGGAGGCGGTCCACATGGTCAGCCGCATCACCAGCGAGGGCTCCAAGCTCTTCTCCGCGGATATCCTGATCAATAACGAGGGGGCCCTCACCGCCGATATGGCGGCCTCCGCCACGGTCCAGGTGGGCGGCGATACGGTGTACCCCTATGAGCCGGGGAAGCTGGAATACTACCGGGTGGGCGATCTGAACTCCACCGTGGGCGGCACGGTGATTTCCAGCGTTCTGGTGGACTATCTCCAGGTCTCCGCCGGGCAGGTGCTGGTCAGCATCGACGGCGAGCAGAGCGAGAGCGAGCTCTTCACCATTCAGCAGAGCCTGGAGGAGGCCCAGAAGGAGCTGGACACCGCTCAGAAGAATCTGGACAACTGTCAGGCCGTGGCCCCCATTGACGGCACCGTCATCGGCCTGACCATCCGCCCCGGCGACGAGATCCAGGCCAACACCACCGTCGTGACGATCTCCGATACCTCCGTCATCACCGTGTCGGCCACGGTGGACGAGCGGAACGTCAGCTACGTAAAGCCTGGCATGATGGTGGATTTGGAACAGTGGGGCGGCACCCACATTATGGGCATGGTGGACACCGTGAGCCTGGCCTCTACCGTCAACAACGGCGTAGCCTCCTATCCTATCACCATCTCCGTGGACAACTACGACGGCGAGGTCCAGGTGAACAGCTACATCAGCTACTCCCTCATCGCCAGCCAGAACGACAACTGCCTGGTGCTGCCGCTCCAGTGCGTCCGCACCACTATGCTGGAGGACGGCTCCGACATCTACGTGGTCTTCGTGGAGGGCGACCGGCCGGAGAACGCCGTGGACGTGATGGTGAACGAGGATATTCCCGACGGCTTCTGGGCCGTGCCCGTGGAGATCGGCATTCAGGACAATTACAACGTGGAGATCAAGTCCGGCGTGGAGGAGGGCACTACCGTCTTCACCCAGATTCTGTCCGATTACGCCTGGGGTTGATGCTATGACGCGATTGATTGAACTGCGAGACGTTTACAAGATATACGGCGAGGGTCTGGAAAGCGAGGTCCGGGCCTTGGACGGGGTGTCCCTGAC
>JAAVHG010000078.1 GCA_014799855.1 Oscillibacter sp. | reverse complement strand
CGGGCGGTGAAAAAGGCCATGTACCGCCGCCTGGGGAAGGAGCCGGGGGAGGGTTAAGGATAATAATCGCGGCGGTCGGTAGGCAGTCCCGCCTCATAGAAGGCATCGACAATAGCGCTTATTTGCTCGTAGCAGGTGGAGTCGTCTAAGGCTTTGTTATCCAAAATGAATTTGATCTCCTCCACCAGTTTCATGGCGTCATCCTTAACAAGCTCCGTGAGCATTTCCGGCTTCACTGTCAGCAGAGCCGCCAGCGCGGTATCCCCGACGGCTTTGGCGTAAAAATCCAACACAATCTGATTCCCTATACCGAATATGTCTTTGAATTTGTTCATTCTCTTCACCTCATGCTGTTAACGTTCCGCCAACAATCGTTGGTATCCTCTACATTATATTCCGATATACTACCTTCGTCAATAACAATTGTGGGTGTATTGGAATGAGGGATATCTTGGCGCAACGGCTGAGGCAATGCAGAAATGAACGCGGATTGACGCAAATGGAGGCAGCAACCTACTGCGATATCACGGAACACGCGTATCAAAATTACGAGTTGGCTGTCCGTGAACCGAAATTGAGTATTTTGGTCAAAATTGCGGAGTTTTACGAGGTCTCCCTGGACTATTTGACCGGCATGACCGACGAGCCGAAGCCCTATCCCAGAAATGCTCCAAACGAATAACAGAACCCCCAGCCCAGATGGGCCGGGGGTTTTATTTATCTTTTCTGCAATTTCTTGGATGGGGGATTGGATCATCCGTCATTCCCACCAGATAATCCATGCTGGTATTCAATGCCAAAGCAATACGCTTGCACTGTTCAACAGACATTTCGCGTTTTCCAGTTTCAATTTTCGAGTAATCGCTTTGATCAATCCCCGTCAGCATCTGCATTTTAATCTGGGAAAAATTACGCTCTTTCCGCAAGGCTCTTAGTCTGCTCATCTCTATCACCCAGGATCATTATGACAAATAAATCCATGAAAAATAGGGTGATATTGACCTATACTTAAAATTTCTTATAGACTTTACCCGGGAGCTTTCCACCAGCCGCCAAGCAATCCATGCGGCTTACCCAGCGGTTTTCCTTGCCCTACCCCTCTCCCCTCTCCCGCGGCTCCGGCGCGGCGGCCATGCCGCTGATCCGCCTGTCCAACTGGGTCTTGACCTGGTGATACGCCTCGGCCGGAACCGGGAGCGTCTCGCCGGTAACCATGGTCACCTTGTATCTCCGAATGGCGGACACATGGCGGGGATTCACCGTATAACAGCGGTGGATGGGACAGAAATCCTCCGGCAAAAGGGCGTTCAGCTGGCTGAGGGACAGGTCGCTCCGGATCACCGCGTCCACGCAGAACAGCTCCGCCCGCCGGTTTCTGCTCTGGGCGTACAAAATGATGTTGGGATGAATATAAAAAGTCCTGCCGCCGCTGGGAACCGGGATGCGGCTGGTCTCCGGCATATCCGCCAGCAGATTCCGGTAGAGATGATAGGCGGGCACCCACATAACGGAGTCCCCCTGTTCCGGCCGGGAGGCCCGGAGAAAACCGTGATTGTCGTGGGTCAGCACCACTTTCGTCTCCGTGCCGATCATCTGATAGAGAATGGTAAAGCTGGCCGTAATGTGGGCGGTTCTGCTGTTGAGCTTCCCCACCGTAACCTGGGCGGCCACCGCGGCGGAACGGGCGTTGACCGGCAGAGAATAGTATTCCTCCTGAAAAATGCGGCAGGCCTTCCATGGCGTGGTGCTCTCGAAATGCTCCCGAATGGCGTCCCCGCCAATGAGCACCCGTTCGCCGGTGCTGATCCATACGCTTTTCGCGCACAGGCGGGAAAGCCACGGCCTGCTGTCCCCCTGATAGTAGCCCCGGATGATCTCCTGCGTCAGCGCCACGGGGTCCTCCAGCTTCGCTTGCATGCAAATCCCCTCCTTATATAAAGAGCATAGAACAGATTTCCAAAAAACGCAAGAAAAACATACGATTCAGTATGAAATTTTCCGTTTTGGGTCAAATCTATTGACGGCGCGGAAATAGTTGCTAAAATTGAAGGAAAGCGTGCGGACTGCCGGAAAGTCCCGCGTAAAAATCAGTTTTTGGGGAAAATCGGTGAACAGAAAGGGGGGAATATTTTGCAGATTGGCATCGCGGAGCTGATCATTGTCTTCGTTGTGGCCCTGTTCGCCGTAGGGCCGGATAAGCTGCCCGCCTGCGCGAAAAAGCTGGGCGAGGCGGTAGCGCAGTTTAAAAAATACTCCGAGGAGGCCACCCGGGAAATCAAAGAGAGCGTGGTGGAGCCCCTGGAGGCGGCCCAAGCCCCCCTGCGGGAGGCGGTGAAGCCCTTGGAGGATCTGGACAAGGCGGTCCAGGGAAACGTGAAGGACATTAAAGATTCCTTTGCCGGAATCGGTAAGCAAAAGCCGCCCGCCCCGAAGGAGAAGCCTTTGGACGAGGCTCCGGCGGAGGAGTCCGGGACATTGGGCGATCCACCCGCGGCGGACGGCGCCGCGTCATAACAAAACACGCCCTGAGGCGTAAGGAGGATTTTTCATGAAATTAGGAACGACAGAACTGCTTTTGATCCTGGCGGTGGTGGTCATCATCTTCGGGCCCACCCAGATCCCCAAGCTGACGCGGATGTTCGGCAAAAGCGTGAAGAGCTTCCGGGAGGCCGCCGGCGACGAGGAACAGCAGGGCAATGCCGGACAATCCGAACAGTAAGGCAGACAGCCCCGACCTGGAAATGCCCCTTTCGGAGCATCTCCGGGAGCTGCGGAACCGGATTTTCGTGTGTCTGGCGGTGCTGCTGGCCGCTGCGGCGGCGGGCTTTACCTTCGCTCCCCGGATTGTGGAGCTGCTGCTGGACATCGGCCGGAGCCACGGCTACCGCTTTGTGTACATCGCGCCCCAGGAGCTGCTGCTGCAATATGTATCCACGGCTCTGATCTGCGGCCTCTGCGCCGCGGTTCCCATACTGTTTTATGAGGCGTGGGCTTTCGTGAAGCCGGGGCTGCGGCGGCAGGAAAAGGGGCTTTTCCTGTTCGCCATCGTTTTCGGGCTGATATGCTTCTGCGGGGGCGTGTATTTCGCATTCCGGATTATGCTGCCCTTTATGCTGTACTTTTTAATCAGCCTCAGCGGCGGCAGCAGCGCCTCCCCCTCCATCTCCGTACAAAGCTACGTTTCCTTTCTCACCACCGTGTTTTTGATCTTCGGCGTGGTCTTTGAGCTTCCGGTGCTGTCGGTGCTGCTGAACCGGATTGGCATCCTGAAGGCCCGGTGGATGCGGAAGGGGCGGCGGGTGATGATTGTGGTCATCTTCCTNGCCGCCGCGCTGATCACGCCGCCGGACGTGGTGTCCCAGATTCTGGTNGCCGTGCCCATGCTGGCGCTGTANGAGCTGAGCATTCTGNTATGCGCCGCCAGCCAGAAGCTGACCGACCGGGCTGAGCGGAAAAGAGAGAAACATCAATAAAAGGAAAGAGGAGAGTTATCAATGGCCAAAAATCAGATTTCCAGAAGAACCTTTATCAAGGGACTGGCGGCGGGCGCCGCCAGCGTCGCCACCCTGGGCGTGCTGCAAAAGGTGGAGTATTCCATCAACAATAAGCCCAGCNCCTCCGGCGGCGGAACCGCCGCTCCCGCCGTGAGCAATATGAATTACACCCCCGGCACCTACTCTGCCAGCGCCAGGGGNATCANCAGCGACGTGACCGTCACNATGACCTTTGACGAGCACAGCATCACCGANATGCAGATCGACGTCTCCGGCGAGACTCCGGACATCGGCGGCAAGATCGGCGACGAGATGCGGGATAANATTCTCTCCGCCCAGACCTGCAACGTGGACGGCGTGTCCGGCGCGACCATCACCGCCGACGCCATCAAGACCGCCGCGGCGGACTGCATNTCCCAGGCCAGCGGCCAGGCCGTCTCCGTCTCCGNCGGCGGCGAATCCTCCGGNNCCGACTGGCTGGGCGAGGCCCCGGAGATCGCCGAAAGCGACATNACCGAAACTGTGGACACCGAGGTTCTGGTGGTGGGCTGCGGCACCGGCGGCTGGATCACCGCCATGACNGCCGCCGAGGAGGGGGCCAAGGTCCTCGTCGTGGAGAAGCGGGAGACTCCCACCGGNATCCGCCACGATATCGGCGCTATCGACTCCCGCCTGCAAAAGGAGAGCATCGCCCAGGACCCCAAGTTCGCCATTGACAAGACCGAGGCGCTCCAGGANATCGTCCGCTATGCCGGCGGCTATGTGGACTCCGACCTNATCNNGGTATGGNNCAATGAGTCCGNCGANCTGGTGGACTGGCTGACCGATATGTTTGANGCCGACGGCCGCTTCGCCATGCGCCACGAGGCCGGNNTNGGCGACANCAGCGACCANGCCCGCGACAAGGCGTATGCCACGGGCCACTCCCCCGAAGCGCTGGCAGAGGGCGTTTCCACCGAGGACGTTTTCCAGGCGGTCTGCGANGCCCACGGCGTGGANTGGAAGCTGAACACCACCCTGGTCAAGCTGGACCAGGACGGCAGCGGCAAAGTCACCGGCATCATCGCCCAGGACAACGCCGACAGCCACTACATCCGCATCAACGCCAGCAAGGGCGTTATCATGTGCGCCGGCGGCTATGCCAGCAACACGGAAATGATGCAGGGCCTGCAGCCCATGACGCTGCAAATGAAGATCAACCTCCCCGCCGGTTCCACCTGCGACGGCTCCGGCATCAAGGCCATGCTGTGGGCGGGCGCGGCTTTGGACCCCACCCACGCCTCCATGATGTTCAACCGGGCCTGCTGCCTGCCCACCGAAACCGCCGGCTATAAGACCAACGGCAAGATGTTCTGGTTCGGCGAGCAGCCCTTCCTGAAGGTCAATCTCAACGGCAGACGCTTCTGCAACGAGTCCGGCCCCTATGAGTTCATGCTCCACAGCATGTACATGCAGCCCTTCCATACATACTGCGACATTTTCGACTCCAACAGCAAGGTATACGCCGAGCAGTTTGACGAGGTGGGCTGCTGCCGCCTGTTCCCCTTTGAAAACGGCGCGCCCTCCAACCGGGATTTCGATTCCGTTTGGGAGCAGCTGACCACGCAGTTCGTGGAGGAGGGCTATGTCATTAAGGCCGATACCATTGAGGAGCTGGCCAGGGGCCTGAATATTCCCGCCGAGAATCTGGCCGCCGCCGTCAACCGCTATAACGAGATGTGCGCCAAGGGTGTGGACGAGGACTACGGCAAGGAAAAGCACCGCCTGACCCCCGTGGCCCAGGCCCCCTTCTACGGCGTGCGCGTGGGCGCGTGGCACCTGACCACCCTGAACGGCTGCCGCATCAACACCGATATGCAGGTCCTGAAAGAGGACGGCGAGCCCATCGAGGGCCTGTACGCCACCGGCGACTGCACCGGCGGCTTCTTCGCCCAGACCTACCCCAACCTCTTCACCGGCCTTGCCTGCGGGCGCACCATGACCTTCGGCCGCAGGGCCGCGAAGATCGTCGCCGCGAAGTAATCGGGGGCGCGTATGTACAAGAAAACATTTAGGGGCGGCGTGCATCCGGAGGACGGAAAGTCCCTTGCGCGGGACGTTCCCTTCCGCGCGTGTCCGCCCGGGGAAGAATTGGTCTTCCCGCTGAACCAGCACATCGGCAAGCCCGCGAAGCCGGCGGTCCAGAAGGGCGAAAGGGTGCTGATGGGACAGATGATCGGCCTTGCGGACGGCTTTATCTCCGCCAACATCGCCAGCTCCGTGTCCGGCACCGTCAAGGCCGTGGAGAACCGGAGAAACGTCTTCGGCGTACCCGCCCTGTCCGTCGTGATTGAAAATGACGGCGAAGAAGCTCCCGCCCCCGGCGTGGGGATGGAGATCGACCCCGCGGACCTGACCAAGGAGGAGATCCTGGAGGCCGTCCGGAAGGCGGGCGTAGCCGGCATGGGCGGCGCGGGCTTCCCCACCCACGTGAAGCTGGCCCCCAAGAACGCGGACGAAATCGAGTTCGTCCTGGTGAACGGCGCGGAGTGCGAGCCCTACATCACCTGCGACGACCAGCTGATGCGGAATTACTCCGGCGAAATCGCCACGGGCCTGGAGATCATGCTGGCCCTGTTTCCCAAGGCCCAGGGGGTCGTCCTCATTGAGGAGAACAAGCCGGAGGCCATCGCGGCCATGACCGCCGCCTGCAAGGGCAAGGAGCGGATGCGGGTCCACGCCGTCCACACCAAGTATCCCCAGGGCGGCGAGCGGTCCGTCATCAGCGTAGTCACCGGGCGGCACATCAAGCTGGGTATGCTTCCGGCGGACGCGGGCTGCGTGGTGGAGAACGTGGGCACCGTCCGGGCCATTTACCGGGCGGTGTGCAAGTCCGAGCCGCTGATGGAGCGGGGCTTCACCGTCTCCGGCGACGGAGTCCGGTCTCCCTGCAACCTGTTTGTGAAAACCGGGACCCTCTTTTCGGAGGTCTTAAAGGCGGCGGGCGGCTTCCCGGAGGGAATCACCCCGGAGAAGTTCATCTGCGGCGGGCCCATGATGGGCATCGCCCTGGCCTCTCTGGAAACCGGCGTCTGCAAGAACAACAACGCCCTGACGGTCTTCCGGCGGGACCCCGTGGCCCTGGCGGAGGAACAGCAGACGGCGTGCCTCCGCTGCGGNCGGTGCAACCAGGTCTGTTCCCTGGGCCTGACCCCCCAGATGATGGCCGCNGCAGTGGAACGGAAGGATTTCGACCGCTTTGAAAAGAAGCTGTACGGCATGGAGTGCATCGCCTGCGGCTCCTGCACCTACATCTGCCCCGCCAAGCGGCCCTTGATGCAGCTCTTTAAACAGGCCAAGGCCGAGGTGGCCGCGGCGAAGCGAAAGGGGGCGACAGCGTGACTACCCTGACAAAACCCACCGCCCAAAGCGCCCAGGCGGAGAAAAACCGGGTGCTGCCCGGCCTCTCCTCCAGCCCCCATGTCCGCAGTAGGCTGACCACCGGGCAGGTCATGTACGACGTGATTCTGGCCCTGTGCCCGGCGGCGGTGGTGGGCGTTTACCACCACGGCTTCCACGCCTTTATGGTGATTGCCGTCTCCATCCTGACGGCGGTGATGACGGAGTTTATCTTCGATTTTGTGGCCGGGCGGCCCAATACTCTGCGGGACGGCAGCGCCGTGGTGACGGGCCTTCTGCTGGCCCTGTGCCTGCCCGCCTCCGTGCCCCTGTACATCCCCTACGCCGGAAGCCTCTTCGCCATTCTGGTGGTGAAGTGCCTCTTCGGCGGCCTGGGTAAGAATTTTATGAACCCGGCGCTGACTGGCCGCTGCTTCCTGCTGATCTCCTTCGGCAGCGTCATGACCAATTTCGCCGTGGACGGCGTCAGCGCCGCCACGCCCCTGGCGGACCTTGCGGCGGGGAAGCTGGTGGACGTCTCCAGCACCTTCCTGGGCTTCCAGAACGGCGTTATCGGCGGGTCCATCGCCGCGCTGATGCTGGGCGGCCTCTACCTGTGGGTGGTAGGCGGCATCACCTTCGAGATTCCGGCGGCGGCGCTGGTGAGCTTCTCCCTGTTTATCGCCCTCTTCGGCGGCCAGGGCTTCGACCCGGTGTTCATCCTGGCCCACCTGTGCGGCGGCGGCATCGTCATGGGGGCGGTCTTCATGGCCACGGACCCCGTCACCAGCCCCGTCACCTCCACCGGGCAGCTGATTTTCGGCGCGCTGGTGGGCGTGCTGTCCGGCGTGTTCCGGGTGCTGGGCAGCGCGGCGGATTCCGTCAGCTACGCCATCATCATTTCCAACATGGCAACGCCCCTCATTGACGAATTCTGCGTTCCCAAGCCCTACGGCCACCGGCCCCAGAGCATGGAGCCCGCGGAGGAAAAGCGTCCGCTTCTGCCCAAGCCCGCCCTGGCCCTGTGCGTCATCACCCTGGTCGCCGGCGTATGCCTCAGCGGCGTTTACAAGCTGACCAAGGACACCATCGCCGAGCAGCAGATGGCGGCAAACCTCGCCTCCTATCAGGAGGTCTGCCCCGGGGCCGTCAGCTTCGCCTATGACGACGGCGTAAACGCCGCTATCGAGGCCCTGGGCGGCGATACCTACGGCGCGGACTTCGGCCGCGTCACCATCAACGAGGCGGTGATCGGCGCTGATGCGGCCGGAAACGCGGCAGGCTGCGTCGTCAGCGTCACCAGCGCCGATGGCTACGACGGCAATGTCACCTTGTCCGTCGGCATCGCGGCGGACGGCACGGTGAACGGCATCGCCTTTACCGAGCTGAACGAGACTCCCAGCATGGGTATGCTCTGCGGCGAACCCGCCTTCAAGGACCAGTTCTCCGGCGTTCTGACGGACAGCTTTATCCTCAACAAGGCCGGCGGCTCCACGGCGGACAACGAAATCGACAGCGTCACCGGCGCGTCTACCACCTCCGGAGCGGTGGTCAACGCCGTCAACGCCGCCCTGGACTTCTGGCGGACCCAGATAAAGGAGGTGGGATGAAATGAAGGACTGTCTGGAACGGATTTATAACGGCGTTTTGAAGGAGAATCCCGCCCTGGTGCTGATGCTGGGCATGTGCCCCACCCTGGCGGTGACCACCAACGCCACCAACGGCTTCGGCATGGGCGTTTCCACCATGGCGGTGCTGATTGTCTCCAACCTGATCATCTCCCTCCTCCGGAAGCTGATTCCCGATGAGGTGCGGCTCCCGGCGTATATCGTCATTGTCGCNTCCCTGGTGACGGTGGTGGAGCTGCTGACCCAGGCCTATTTCCAGGGACTGTACCAGTCTCTGGGCATCTACATCCCCCTGATTGTGGTCAACTGCATCATCCTGGGCCGCGCGGAGGCCTACGCCTCCAAGAANCCGCCCCTGCCCTCCGTCTTTGACGGCGTGGGCATGGGCCTGGGGTTCACCATCGCCCTGGTGGTAGTGGGCCTGATCCGGGAGTTCCTGGGCGCGGGCACCGCCTTCGGCGTCAGCGTCCTGCCGGAGGGCATGAATCCCATCGGCATNATGGTCCGGGCGCCGGGAGCGTTCCTGGTGCTGGCCTTCGTGGTGGCNGTCATGAACGCCGCCAACGTNATGACCCGGGCCAACGACGTGGTGAACGGCTGCGACGGCTGCTGCGCCAATTGCGCGGGNCCCTGCAGGGAAACGGAAGAGGAGGCGAAGAAGGTATGACCTCTCTGGTTATGATCATCGTAGGCACGGCCCTGGTAAACAACGTGGTGCTGAGCCAGTTTCTGGGCATCTGCTCCTTCCTGGGCGTGTCCAAGCAGATGAAGGCCTCCCTGAGCCTGGGCGGCGCGGTGGTGTTCGTCATCACCATCGCCTCGGCGGTAGCCAGCCTTCTGTATACCTTCGTCCTGTCCCCTCTGGGGCTGACGTATCTGAANACCATCGTCTTCATCCTGGTCATCGCGGCTCTGGTGCAGATGGTGGAAATGTTCCTGAAAAAGAACTCCCCGGCCATTTACAAGGCCCTGGGCATTTATCTGCCGCTCATCACCACCAACTGCGCGGTGCTGGGCGTGGCCCTGACCAACGTGCAGAACGGCTACGGCCTTGTGGAAAGCGTTCTGGCGGGCTTCGGCACGGCGGTGGGCTTCACCCTGGCCATTGTGCTGCTGGCGGGCATCCGCGGGCGGCTGGACGAGTCCGCCGTACCCGTTCCCTTCCGGGGCGCGCCGCTNGTGCTGCTGAGCGCGGCGCTGATGTCCATCGCCTTTATGGGCTTCAGCGGCATTTCGTAAGGGGGTGGGTCGATGGATATTNTGACTGCGACGCTGGTTGTCGGCGTCANCGGCCTGNTCCTGGGCATCGCCCTGGTGGCCACGGGGCGGAAATTCCACGTGGAGACCGANCCCCGGGAGGCGGCGGTCCGGGATTTGCTTCCCGGCAACAACTGCGGCGCCTGCGGCTTNGCGGGCTGCGACGCNGTGGCGNCGGCTGTCGNCAAGGGGGAGGCCCCGGCCAACGCCTGCCCGGTCTGCTCCTCTGAGGCGGCGGAGAAAATCGCCGCCGTCATGGGAGTGAAGGCGCAGGCGGCGGAGCGCCATGTGGCCTTCGTCCGCTGCGGCGGCGACTGCGAAAAAACCTCCCCCGCCAGCCATTATGTGGGCATTTCCGACTGCCGCGCCNCCGCCCTGGCGGGGCTGAACCCCTGGTCCTGCTCCCACGGGTGCCTGGGCTACGGCTCCTGCGCGGCCGCCTGCAATTACGACGCCATTCATGTGGTCAACGGCGTGGCGGTGGTGGANTCCTCCAAATGNGTAGGCTGCGGATTGTGCGCCGCCGCGTGTCCCAAGGGNCTGATCGCCCTGATCCCNGCCNGAAAACNGGCGGTGATCCGCTGCTCCAGCCCGGACAAGGGGGCGGAGGTGCGNAAGATCTGCGCCGCCGGGTGCCTGGGCTGCGGCATCTGCGCCCGCCAGTGNCCGGAGGAAGCGGTTACTGTGGAGGGAACCCTGGCCCGCGTNGANGAGGAAAAGTGCGTGGGCTGCGGCAGATGCGCGGAAAAGTGCCCCACCCACGCCGCCGCGTTGACAAGATGAGGCGGCCGTCTCTGTGGCTGCTGGGCCTGGGGGCGCTTCTGCTGGCGGCGGGCTGCTTTTGGCAGTCCGCCGCCTCGCGGAATCAGGCTGTTACAAAGCAGCTTTTCGCCATGGACACCCTAATGGACTTTACCGCTCACGGCAAAAACGCCGAAGCGGCGGTGGATGCGGCCATGGCGGAGGTCCAGCGTCTGGACGCCCTCCTCTCCGCCGCGAACCCCGCCAGCGAGGTTTCCCGGCTTAACGGAGAGGGCGGCGGGACCGTGTCGGAGGACACCGCCGCCCTCCTCCGGCTTTCCCTGGAAACCTACGGGGAGACCGGAGGCCTTTTTGACTGCACGGTCTATCCCCTGGTGAAGCTGTGGGGCTTCCCCACTCAGAATTACCGCGTCCCGGCGGAGGCGGAGCTTGTTTCGGCGCTTGCTCTGGTAAATTCCTCCAGCCTCCGGTTTGACGGCGAAACCCTCCAAATGGAACCGGACCAGGAGCTGGATTTCGGCGGCGTGGGCAAGGGCTACGCCGCCGCCAGGGTGATGGAGATTTTCCGTGAACACGGCGTTCGCTCCGGTATGGTGTCCCTGGGCGGCAACGTTCAGGTTCTGGGCCAAAAACCGGACAAGTCCCCCTGGCGCATCGGCGTGCGGGACCCGGAGGGAAACGGATATTTTGCCGTGCTGTCCCTGGAGGACAAGGCGGCGGTGACCTCCGGCGGCTATGAGCGGTATTTTGAGGCGGACGGCGAAACCTATATCCACATTCTGGACCCCCGGACAGGCCGTCCGGCGGAATCCGACCTGCTTTCCGTAACGGTAGTCTCCGCGGATGGCGCCAGAGCCGACGCCCTGTCCACGGCGCTGTTCCTGATGGGCCAGGAGAACGCCGCCGCCTTTTGGCGGGAACAGGGCGGGTTTGACCTAGTTCTGGTGACGGTGGACCGGCGGATCTTCATCACCGAGGGGCTGGAGGACAGCTTTGAAGCGGAAGAACCTTACGCCGTTCTCCGTGCCTGAACCGCCGTCCTAGGGGCGGAGCCGGATAGAAACTCCCGGCGGCATCCAGGCTTTTTCCGGTCTTGACTGCCGTTTTAACCAGGAAATATCAAAAGAACACGTTATCTTTATCAAAGGAGGATGCTAACATGCTAGAGGTGGGAACCAAGGCTCCGGAGTTCACCCTGCCGGATAAGGACGGCAATCCCATTTCCCTGTCCGATTTCGCCGGCAAAAAGGTGGTGCTGTACTTCTATCCCAAGGACAACACTCCCAGCTGCACCCGCCAGGCTCTGGCCTTCGCCGGGGCCAACGGGGAATTCAACGCGCTGAACGCCGTGGTTATCGGCGTCAGCAAGGATTCCACCGCCTCCCATCAGCGGTTCGCGGAGAAAAACAGCCTGCCCTTTATCCTCCTCTCCGACCCGGAGCTGACGGCCATCCAGGCCTACGGCGTTTGGCAGGAGAAGAAGAACTACGGCAAGGTATATATGGGCGTGACGCGGTCCACCTTCGTCATCGACGAGGAGGGCCGGATTGAGAAAGTGATGCCCAAGGTGAAGCCCGACACCAACGCGGCGGAGCTTCTGGCGTATCTGGCGGGGAAATAACGGAGACAGCATAGGAACGCGCCGGGGCAGCCGCCCCGGCGCGTCTTCGGTTATTCATCAATAGTGGACCACATCCGCCTCCGCCTGGATGGCCCGGATCACAGGCAGGGCCTCCGGTCCGGAGAAGAAGCGGTATGTGGACTCCGGCAGCATATCCCGCACCCGGTCCAGGTCCCCGTCGTGTATGGCCTGCCGTACCGTGCTGGCGCTGACAATCCGGCCGCCTATCTCCAGACGGGGGATAACCCGGCACCGGATGCCCGCCTCCGGCAGGCGCTCCGCCATAATCTGGTTGTACAACGCGGTCACATGACTGGCCGGCTCCTCCCCCACATAGCGGCAGGTGACGTTCAGGCAGGGGGCAATCCGGCTGAACACCGCCAGATCCAAGGCGGCGTGGGTGCGGATCACCGTGTCCTCATCCCGGAGAAAATAGCTGGGAAAGGTGGCGGAGCTGATCATATAGGGCCCGGAGTCGTGGCAGACCACGTTGGGCAGATGGGCCGTGCCCTCCCGCACCAGCCTCCGGCGGACAGCGAAGGGGATGGGCCCAGCCTCCTCGCTGAGGACAAAGAGGTGGACGGTCTCGTTTTCCGCCGCCGCCCGCTCCACCAGATGCAGGTGCCCCAGGGTGAAGGGGTTGGCGTTCATGACGATGGCGGCGGCCTCTCCCTCCCTCCTGGTCCGCTCCAGAGCGGCGCGGTAATCGTCAAAGCCCCGGCGGCGGTTCTCCATAAAGACCAGGCTGTCCCCCACGCGGGCAATCTCGTGGAAGTTCAAGTCCCCGAAAAATTTGGCGCTTTGGCCCTTGGTGTACAAAAACAGGTGGGTATTGCCCCGCTGGGCCTGGACCTCCGCCAGATGGCTGACCACCTGGTTTAGAAGGCCCTCCCCCTGATGATCATGGGACACCGCCAGACACCGGATGGTATTCCCGAAGCAGCTTCCGGTGGCGGTCAGAGTCCAGTCCTCATCAAAGAGGCCGCAGGTGTAGTCCAGATTGGCGTCCCGGCGGATGCCCTCCTGCTGGAGCAGGGCGTCCACCTGCCGGTTTTCCCGAAGGTCTCCGGGACGGATTTCCGTGAGGAAAGACATAGCGGCTCCTTTCCCGCCGGGCCGGCGGATTTTTGTTTATCTACCACAGCCGAAAGCCCCCGCGCCGTTATCCAGAAACGGCGGCGGGGGCCTTTTTCGGTTGGGATTACTGGTTATTCCGGTAGTAGTTGATGAGGCAGCCGTTGACGATAATCTCCCGCTCCGCCTCCGTCAGCGCGCCGGTGGAGACGGTGAAGGGGGTCACTTTTCCATCGGCGGAGACGGCGTAGGCCTGGATGCTGTCCGCGTTTTTCAGCACCGCCTCCCGGACGCCGGGGACGAAGATGAAGTCGCCCAGGGCGAAGACAGAGGGGTCCTCCACCAGGAAGGGAGTCATGCCCCAGTTGATGCAGTTGGAGCGGTAGCGCTTGGTGGCGTACTGCTTGGCGAAGTTGGCGGCGGCGCCCATGACACGCTGGCAGGAGGCCGCCTGCTCCCGGGCGGAGCCGTCGCCGGGCATGTTGGCGAAGATGGTGGAACCAATCTCCGTGTTGGCCGGGTCGCAGGCCACGCCGGCCTTTTTCAGGGCCTCGGCCACGGCGGTAATCTCCTCCGGCAGAGGAGCGCCCGCCTCACGGTCCCGCTCAATCTGCCGGACGGCCTTGCTGCGGCCCACATACTCCGGGTCACGGCGGGACAGAGCAAATTCGCTGAGGCGCTCAGGGTTGGAGCGGTAAGAGGAGGTCTCGCCGGAGGGAATCAGCTCGTCGGTGGTGGTGACGGGGTCGGTGATGTAGGAGCAGACCTTCACCAGAAGATCCTCCGTCAGGGCGGGGAACTCCGGCCAGTCCTTGATGTTGGGGCCGAATTTCAGCTCATGGTCCGGCTCCGGCTTGGTCCAGCCGTTGTAGACCCGCTTCTCGTAGATGCCCTGGTCGAAGTGGTAGTCGGGAGTGGTGTACTCCACGTCCAGATCGGTGGCGGCGGTCAGCTTTCCGCCGTTGGCGGCGGTGGCGGCGATGGAGCGGGTGTCCATCAGGGCCACAGCGCTCATCTGGCCCTCGCCGGGCTTGGAGCCTTCCCGGTTGGGGAAGTTGCGGGTGGTATGGCGGATGGAGAACTCCCCGTTGGCGGGGCAGTCGCCCGCGCCGAAGCAGGGTCCGCAGAAGCACTCCCGCATAATGGCTCCGGCGGCCATCAGATCGGCGGCCCGGCCGGAGCGGATCAGCTCCAGGTTGGCGGGCATGGAGCCGGGATAGATGCTGAGGGTGTAGGCCCCGCTGCCGCAGGAGCGGCCCTTGAGGATATCGGCGGCGGCGCAGAGGCTGTCGTAGGTGCCGCCGGCGCAGCCGGCGATTTCGCCCTGCTCCACCCAGATGGCGCCGTCGTGGTATTTGCTGTCCAGCTCCATCTTCGCGCCCTTGATCTGCTTGTTGGCCTCCTCCTGGACCTGATGGAGGATGTCGCGGGCGTTCTCCTGGAGCTCGTGGATGGTGTAGGTGTTGGAGGGGTGCATGGGCATGGCGATGGTGCATTCCACGGTGGAGAGGTCCACGTAGACGCAGCCGTCGTAGTAGGCGGTGTCGGCGGGCTTGATCTCCTTGTAGGCCTCGGGGCGGCCATGGAGGGTGAAGTAACGCTTGGTCTCCTCGTCCGTCACCCAGATGGAGGACCAGCAGGTGGTCTCGGTGGTCATCACGTCGATGGCGTTGCGGTACTCGGCGGAGAGTCCGGTGATGCCGGGGCCCACGAACTCCATGACCTTATTCTTCACATAGCCGCTCTTGTACACCGCGCCGATAATGGACAGCGCCACATCCTGGGGCCCCACGCCGGGCTTGGGAGAGCCGGTGAGGTAGATGGCAATGACCGGGGGACGGGCGAAGTCGTAGGTGCGGCGCAGCAGCTGCTTGGCCAGCTCGCCGCCGCCCTCGCCCACGGCCATGGTGCCCAGCGCGCCGTACCGCGTGTGAGAGTCGGAGCCCAGGATCATCCGCCCGCAGCCGGCCATCATTTCCCGGTTGTAGCTGTGGATGTTGGCCAAATTGGTGGGCACGTAGATGCCGCCGTATTTGTGGGCGGCGGAAAGGGCGAACTTGTGGTCGTCCTCGTTGATGGTGCCGCCCACGGCGCAGAGGCTGTTGTGGCAGTTGGTGAGAACATAGGGGATGGGGAACTCCTTCATGCCGGAGGCCCGGGCGGTCTGGATGATGCCCACGTAAGTAATGTCGTGGCTGGTGAGGGAGTCAAACCGCAGCTGGAGATGGTCCATGTCCTCCGCGGTGTTATGGGCCTTCAAAATGCCGTAGGCCATGGTGCCCTGGGCCGCCTGCCGGGAGTCGGGCCGCTGGCCGGTGCGGGCCGCGTACTCCTCCTCCAAGGCAAGTTCGGTCCCGTTCAGGAGGTAGACGCCGGTTTCGTACAGCTTGATCATAAAAATCCGTCCTTTCTAAAAAATTTTTGGTTCGGTTTTCTTGCATTCAGCATACCAGAAGATTACAATATAAACAACTGTTAAAAATAATATGGAACCCATGCAAAATATTTATAGGATGTGACACGAATGACAGACCGGGAATTGCTGTACGTGACCACCATCGCCCAGGAGGGCAGCCTCACCAAGGCGGCCCAGAAGCTGTTTATCACCCAGCCGGCCCTCAGCCACAGCCTCACCGGCATTGAGCGGGCATTGGGCCAGCCCCTGTTCCGCCGGGAGAGCCGGGGGCTGATCCCCACCTACGCCGGGGAGCGGTACTGCGAAACCGCCCGGGAGATTCTGCGGATGTACGGGGATTTGGAGCAGGAGCTGGCGGAAATCCAGGGCCTCCGGCGGGGCAGGGTGCTGATCGGCATGACCCGGTTCCTGTCCACGGAGCTGATGCCCAGGGTCTTCCCCCAATACCAGCGGCAATATCCCGGCATTGAGGTGCAGCTTTGGGAGGAATCCTCCAACCGCCTGCTGGAAATGCTCTCCACCCGGCAGCTGGATTTCGGCGTCATGAACCTGACGGAGGAAGAGCTGGGACAGATGGAGGAAAGCTACGACTGCCGCCCCCTGTACCGGGACCCCTTCGTCATCGCCGCCGCCAAAGGCGATCCTATCGGCCGCCTGGCCTCTCCCGGCGAAGACGGCGGCCTGCCGGTTCTGGACCCCCGGTATCTGGCGGGC
>JAAVHG010000077.1 GCA_014799855.1 Oscillibacter sp. | reverse complement strand
TGAGGGCTCCGTCATAGGGCATACCCAGGCACTGGTTGTTGTCCTCGGGAGAGCCGACCACGATGGCGTCCACATAGATGCCGGGGATCTTCACCAGNCGGGGNTCCAGNNTGCCGCCCTGGACGATCTTCTCCACCTGGACGATGACNATGCCGCCGGAGTTCTTGGTNGCCTGGCACTGGGCGGTNACGTCCAGGGGGCCGATCTCTCTATGTACNGTGCAGTTGCCGTACTCGTCGGCATAGCTGCCCCGGANNANGCANACNTTGATGGGGATGGGCTTGTAGAGCAGGCGCTCNTCGCCNTCGATGTTGATGAGCTTCACCAGGTCTTCCTTGGTGNNGTCGTTNANNTTGCCGCCGCCGTTNCGGGGGTCGGCNAAGGTGTACAGGCCCACGTGGGTNATGGTNCCGATGTTGTGGGCGGCGATNTCCCGGTACATNTGGGTGATNACGCCCTGGGGCAGGTTNTAGGCCTCCAGCTTGTTNNNCAGGGCCAGCTCGCCCAGCTTGGCNGCNCGGTCCCANTGGCCGCCNACGACCCGNTTGCACATNCCCTCGTGGCCGAAGTGGTCGCCGCCGGTGCCGTCCCGGTGGCCCTGGCCCGCGGCGAAGAACANCGTCAGGTCTCTGGGATGCCCGGTTTCCACGAAGCGCTGCTCCAGCGCCTTGGTCAAGGCCTCCGGGCAGGCGCAGCTGACAAAGCCGCCNGTAGAGACCGTGTCGCCGTCCTTGACCATGAGGGCGGCTTCCNCGGCGGTGATCACGCGAACTTTCTTCATGCTTTTCAAACTCCCCTTTTCAATTGTTTCCAAAAACAGCCNTTNTNGGTGAAAACGGATAAGATTTTCNGGGGAATGAACGCCCTGCGATCATTATCCGGCTTCACGGCCCGGTTGTCAATTTATTTATTCTGGAAATTCTTCTCCTTGCGCTTTTCCAGGAAGGCGCCCATNCCCTCCTTCTGGTCCTCGGTGGCGAAGCACATGGCGAACAGCTCGTTCTCCAGAGCGATGCCGTCGTCGATGTCCATCTGCATACCCCGGTCAATGCAGGCCTTGGAGTACTTCACGGCGATGGGGGCGTTGGCGGTGAAGGATTTCGCCATGGCAATGGCGGCGTCCATCAGCTGCTCCAGGGGGACAACCTCGTTGGCAAGGCCGATGGCCTTGGCTTCCTCGGCGCCGATGACCTTGCCGGAGAAGATCAGCTCCTTAGCCTTGGCGATGCCCACCCGGCGGGGCAGACGCTGGGTGCCGGAGAAACCGGGGGTGATGCCCAGGCCCACTTCCGGCTGGCCGAACTTGGCGCCGCCCTTGCCCTCGGCGTTGGGGCCGGCGGCCAGAATGATGTCGCAGCTCATGGCGATCTCGCAGCCGCCGCCCAGAGCGAAGCCGTTTACCGCGGCGATGGTGGGGATTTCCAGCTTTTCAATGCGGCGGAACAGCGCGCTGCCCCGCTGGCCCCACTTCCGGCCCTGAGCCACGTCCATGGGCTTCTGCTCGCCGATGTCCGCGCCGGCCACGAAGGAGCGGCCCTCGCCGGTGAGAATGAAGGCCCGGAGATCGGCGTCCTTCTCCACCTCGCCGATGAGCTGCTCCAGGTCGGAGATAACTTGGGAGTTCAGGGCGTTCAGCGCCTCGGGGCGGTTGATGGTGGCAATGCCGATGTTGCCGTCCTTCTCGTAACGGATGGTCTGATACATAACGATGTTCCTCCTTTTTCAATATGGAAACATGGGCTTCGTGGAAACGCGGGTCCAAGCCCAGCCTTCACTGTTCGGATTATATAAGCAAATACCGTGCCAACTTTTCCGCCGCCGGGAGGCGGACCCNNCCCCNTNCCTCTTGCTGTTTTGCACGGATTTCCCCCTGGNTTTTGGACAATCTGCCACAATTCTTTCCGGCCGCCGGAAGGGNCTATTCAAAAATGAATACCCCTTGTGTGCCGGGTTTTCCTTGGAACGCAAAGGATTTTTTGTGCGGTACGGATAATTCGCGGGGGATATTTCTGTGAATTCCGCCCGAACTTTTTTAGCATTTTCTCTTCCTATTCATTTGTGAATATGGTATACTCAAAAATGAATAGAACCCCGCGAAAGCGGGGTGGACAGAGGGGGAAACGNGCCTTGTCGGAATCCACAAATTTTTCTGGCCTTTTTGGTGAAGATATCAATTTAAAGGGCCTGTTCGACATCATCAACCCGGAAAACAACCTGGTCCTGGCGGACGACATGATGCTCTCCGACGCCAAGGGCACCATTCTGCGGGTCAGCGAGACCTACGAGAAGAATTTTGGCTTTGCCCATGACTCCATTGTGGGCAAGTCCGCCTTTGACCTGGAGGCGGACGGCACCTTCACCCCCTGCGTCACGGCGGAGGTCATCCGCCAGCGGCGGAAGGTGACGGCCACCCAGACCATCAACCACGCCTATAAAAACGTCATGACCGTGGGGATTCCCCTTTTCGACAACAACGGCGAGCTGAAATACGCCGTCTGCTTCAACACCGTCTCCATGGAGCAGATCAACGCCATCCAGCGGAACTACCGCCATTTGCAGGACTCCTTACAGCAGTATTCCCAGGAAATCGCCGAGCTGCGGGCCAGGGCCACCTCCACCAGCCTCCTGTTCAAAAGCGCCTCCATGCAGCGGCTCTGGACTCTCATGCAGAACACCGCCAACACCAAGGCCAACATCCTGATCACCGGGGAGACCGGCGTGGGAAAGAGCGCCGTGGCCAAGGCCATCCACGCCATGAGCAACCGGGCCAACGGCCCCTTTATTGAGGTCAACTGCGCCGTGCTCCACGAAAACCTTATTGAATCGGAGCTGTTCGGCTATGAGAAGGGNGCCTTCACCGGGGCGGCCTCCTCCGGCAAGATCGGCAAAATCGAGCTGGCTAACCACGGCACCCTGTTTCTGGACGAGATCGGCGAGCTGCCGCCCCATATTCAGTCCAAGCTGCTGCAATTGATCCAGGAGAAGACCATCGAGCGCCTGTCCGGCACCCGGAAAATNGAGCTGGATTTCCGGCTGGTNGTGGCTACCAACCGCAATCTGGAGGANGAGGTGCGCCGGGGCCTGTTCCGCTCCGACCTCTTCTACCGTCTGAACGTCATCCGNATCCACATTCCGCCCCTCCGCCAGCGGCAGGAGGACGTGCTTCCCCTNGCCCACCAGTTTCTGGCCCGGTTTTCCGGGGAATACGGCAAGGCCGTCACCTTCAGCCCCCGGTTCCTGGCCTTTTTGGAGCGGTACGACTGGCCCGGCAACGTCCGGGAGCTGGAAAATCTGGTGGAGCGCATGGTGATCACNGTGCAGGACCCNATCATNGATCTGCCNAACCTGCCGGGGGANTACGCGGCTCTTCCCGCCGCCCCGGCCCAGGGAGGCACNNTGGCCCAGCAGATGGACCAGTACGAGGGCCAGATTATCCGGGCCGCCTACCAGCGGTGGGGCACCACCGTGGCCGTGGCCAGAGAGCTNGGN
Organism: Oscillibacter sp.; assembly: GCA_014799855.1. Classification (GTDB taxonomy): domain Bacteria; phylum Bacillota; class Clostridia; order Oscillospirales; family Oscillospiraceae; genus Oscillibacter. Next base: position 15,877 of record JAAVHG010000077.1, on the reverse strand, counting down.
ATNTCCCAGGCNACCGCCGCCCGGAAAATTGCCAAGTATGTGGATAAAGGAGGGGCCAGATGAATCCCCTGTCCCTGAAAACCGAGCTGCGCCAGCAGTTGAAGCTGACNCCCAAGCTGATGCAGTCCATGGCGGTTTTGCAGATGAACTCCCAGGAGCTGCTGNCCTATCTGGGGCGNCTGGCGGAGGAAAACCCNGTCCTGGAGCGGGAGGAGCCCTCCNGCCTCCGGGANGCCTACGGGGAGCTGCGCCAGCGGGCGGCCTGGATGGACGCCGGGGTNCCCGGATGGTCCGAGGCNCCGCCGGAGCGGGGGGCGGCAGACCGGGAGACGGAGAGCCTGGCCGCCTTTCTCCGGGACCAATTGGAGCGGAAGCGGCTGAAAAAGCCTCTGTTGGTCCTGGGGTCGTATCTGGCGGAGCTGGTGGACGGGGACGGCTATCTGGCGGAGGAGGATTTGGACGGCCTCCGGGAGATGCACATCCCCCAGAGCCTGATCCGGGAAGCCCTGGTCCAGGTGCAGAGCCTGGACCCGGCGGGCGTGGGGGCGCGGTCCCTCTCCGAATGCCTCCTGCTGCAGCTGGACCGCCGGGGGGAAGCGGACGGGCTGGTCCGGGAGATAGTCCGGCGGTTCCTGCCGGAGCTGGGCCGGAAGCATTACGGCCCCATTGCCAAGGCACTGGGCGCTTCCGTCCAGGATATCCGGCGGGCGGAAGCCGCCATCGCCGTCCTGGACCCCTATCCCGGCAGGGCCTTCCAGCCGGCGGAGCCAGCGGAGTATATCCGGCCCGACGTTTTCGTCGTGGAGGAGGACGGGGATCTGCGGGTGGTGCTGAACGACTACTATCTGCCGAAAATCACTGTCAGCGGCTACTACACCCGCCTGTTTAAGGAGAGCGGAGACCAGGAGACAAAGGATTACCTCCGGCAGAAGATCCAGCAGGCCAAATGGCTGCTGGACAGCCTGGACCGCCGGGGAAAGACGCTCCGGCGGTGCGCGGAGGCCATCCTGGCCGCGCAGCGGCCCTTTTTCCGGGGGGAGACCGGGGCCCTGGCCCCCATGGACCGCCAGACGCTGGCGGCGGAGCTGGGACTCCACACCTCCACCGTCTCCCGGGCGGTGCAGGGGAAATACCTGCAATGCCGCCAGGGCACCTATCCCCTGGGGTACTTCTTCAACCGCCGTCTGGGGGAGGAGNGGCCCTCCCGNCAGGCGGTGAAGCGGCGGATTTTGGAGCTGGTGGCGGAGGAGGACCCCCAAAAGCCCCTCAGNGACCAGCGGATCTGCGACCNNTTGGGNNTGGANGGAATCCNGCTCTCCCGNCGNACGGTAGCCAAGTACCGGATGGAGCTNCGNNTNGCCCCCGCGTCNGGNAGGAAGCGGTAAACGATNAGTATTTTANATATNGNAAAATACAAAANGTATTNNCTCCTNCCTCCTGCGGCGCGGCAGAAAACGGNCTGNGGCAGAGTCCGGCCTCCGCAACCGCCCGCTGGTGATACTGTGNTAAAATCGAGAAAAATTAAAAACAGAGGGTATTCTATCGGNGATAAAATACCCTCTGTTTTCGTGTTTTCTATCAGGAGAAGGTCATGACCGTCCCGGTCTTCCCGTCCAGCGCGTCCAGGGCGTGGTCCAGGCTGGTAATGATAGCCTTCTTGCTGGGGTTGTGGCGGACGAACCGCATGGCGGCCTCCACCTTGGGCAGCATACTGCCTACGCCGAAGTGGCCCTCCCGAACGTACCGGGCCGCCTCCGCGAGGCTCAGGCGGCTCAGGTCCTCCTGATCCGGCCGGCCGAAGCGGATAGCTACCTTTTCCACCTCTGTCAGAATCAGCAGGGCGTCGGCCTCCACCTCCTCCGCCAGAAGCTCCGCGGCGAAGTCCTTGTCAATGACCGCCGCCACGCCCTCCAGGGTGCCGTCCATGTTCTCCACCACCGGAATGCCTCCGCCGCCGCAGGCGATGACAATGGCGTGGTCCCAGAGGAGGCGGATAGCCCCGATCTCCACGATTTTTTTCGGCAGAGGCGAGGGCACCACCCGCCGCCAGCCCCGGCCCGCGTCGTCCCGCATGGTGTAGCCCTTCTCCTGCTCCAGGGCCTTGGCCTCCTGTTCGCTGTAAAACGCGCCGATGGGCTTGGTGGGGTTGCGGAAGGCGGGGTCGTTTTTATCCACAACCATCTGGGTGGCTAGGGTGACTACCGGGTAGTTGCGGTTCCGGCGGTTCAGGGCGTATCTCAGCGCCTGCTGAATGTGGTAGCCGATATAGCCCTGGCTCATGGCTCCGCACACGTCGAAGGGCATGGGCGGGGCCACGTCCTTGGCGGCCTCGCTGGCCAGGACGATGCGGCCCACCTGGGGGCCGTTGCCGTGGACCACCGCCATTTCGTAGCCCCGGAGGCTGATCTCGGCGATGTGCTCGCAGGTCCGCTTCACCACCTCAAGCTGGGCCTCGGCGGTGGCTCCGCTGTCCTTGGATTGGAGGGCGTTGCCCCCCAGGGCGATGACAATTCTCTCCGGCATGGGTGAAAAACTTCCTTTCTGTATCACAGTACCGGAAGTTTGCGCCATTTCCCGGAAATTATACCGAAAGGTTCTCCTCCTCCCCCTCGGACCGGAAGCAGGCCCGCAGCTCGAAGAGGTTCANCATAGCCGCCAGAGACAGGATNGCGGCGAAAATGGCGGGNACCATCACCAGCCAGCCGCCGGCATCCNGGTCNGTGNAAACGCCTGCCGTNTACTGGACCAGGGCGATGAAGGTGATCAGGAGGGTGTACAGCGTCCGTTTCCGCAGCAGGCGGCGGTGGAGATCGCCGCCCTCCGCCTGAAATTTTTCCGCCAGNGCCGNCATGTCCGTGAGAAACTGGAAGTGGAAATACAGCTGGACGGCGGCGGCTATCAGATCGGCGAAGAGGACGTGGCCNTCGATATCCNNCCCTGTCCAGGAGAGNAGCCAGTCCCCGGCGCTCCACGCCGCCAGCAGGATCAGCAGGGGCCGCAGAAGGGCCAGATCCCGCCGCTCCGCCGACAGGTCCCGGGCCGCCTGCATNAGCATAAGGTAGCCCACGAACTGGGGAAGAATGCTGACATTGCCCAAGTTGATGTCAAAATACAGGAAAAAGTATCCCCAAGCGGCGGCGGTCAGGCCGTCGTACATGGTTTTCCGGTCAGTCATAGGGTCCGCCTCCTTCCGCCGGGGTCAGGGTCAGTTCCATCCGCTCCCCGTTGAGATAGAATTCCNCCGCGTAGGCCTCCGGCGGGAAGTAGAACCAGTCCTCGTTTCCGCCGCTGCCGCCGGATCCGCCGCCGCTCAGGAAAATGGGGCTCTCCCAGCCCTTTTCCAGCTCATGATTGCCCCAATCCTCGCCGGAGGAGCTGCTGCCGCTGGCATTGCTTACGCCGGGGCCGTGGAGCCGGTCCGGCCGCTCCTCCCCCGCTTCCAGGGGCAGGNTGGAGAAGCCCAGGCGGGTGTATTGATCCTTATCCGCCGGATCGCCGGTGTAATATGCCAGCGTCATGGTGTGGTATTCGGANGANAANTGNCCGCCGGGTATAGGNGTGGTAAGGAACTCCCGGTGGGAGCCGATCCAGCTGGTGTTCACCTGATAGCTGTCCACATGGGAGAGAGTTTGGAAACGTGTCTGTAAAGTGAAATCCCCTGCCTGGGCNTCGTAAATCCANGCGGGCAGGTTCAGATTGCCGCCCATCCGCTCGTCTCCCTGGACGGCCTGGAAATCGTCTAAAGCCCGGATGATCCAGCGGTCCCCCTCTTTCTCCGCCCGGAGGGTNTGCAGGGCGTACCAGCGGCTGTGGGTGGTGCTGTCCCAGGTCTCCCCNTCCGGNGCNTNGGCCAGGGTAACGGCCAACATTCCCAGATACCCCTCCCCATCGGGGGTCAGGTTGAGNATCTCATAGCCGGATTCCCACCACGCGGCCTCTCCCGGGAGGCCGCAGTCCTCCCAGGCCCAGGTGCCCGCCTCCGCCTCCCGNTGGTAGGCCTCCGCCAGCGCGTTCTGCTCCGCCAGCGGGGCGCACATGGCCCGGTAAGGGATGTATTGCCGCAGTACCGCCTTGGCGTAGGNGTCGAAAGCTCCGGCGGGAGTGGTGCAGTAGGTGGTCCGGGCGGAGGCGAACAGAGCGGTCCGGCTGTTGGANAGCTGTACGGCGCGGCTGTCTACGGCTTCCGCCCGCTGGCCCATCAGGAGGGGCGCGGCCAGAATCAGCACCACGCACACGCTCACCAGCCCCATCCCCTGGGGATACCGCTTGAACCGGGCGATGGCCTCGATGCGGCGGCGGATGTTGGCCCCGCCGTTAGCCATGGAGGAGGTGCCGGGGGTCCGGGCGTATTTCTCGTCGGCCATNGACAGGAGAATCCGGCCATAGTCCCGCCGGTTCTCCCCCTCCAGCCGCTCCAGAACCCGCTGGTCGCAGAGGGATTCCAAGTCATTCCCCGCCAAATCGGCGCACAGCCACAGAAGGGGNTTGCACCAATGGAGGCACCGGAAGAAGCAGATCACCAGCCCCCAGGCGGCGTCGTGNTGTTTCAGGTGCAGCAGCTCATGNAGCACCACCTTCCCGTCGGTNGTCTGTCCCGCCGGAAGGACCAGAACCGGCTTGAGCGCCCCGCAGACGAANGCGGAGGACAGTCCGGGGACCTCCACGGCCTTGCAGGCCGGNAGGCCCCAGAACTCCCCCAGCTCCCGGATGCGGGCGTTATNGGCGGGCAGTCCCCGCCGGAGAGCCAGCCGCAGGCGGATATAGGAGAGAAAATACCGCCCCAGGAAAAACACCACGCCCGCCAGATAGGCCAAAAACAGCCAATCCGCCGCCGACCGGGGCGGACCGGCGGGAGGCAGGGGCACCGGGGCGGAAACCTGGGTCAGCGTCCCGAATTCCCCGGTGAGGGCGGATTTGACCGCNTCCAGATAGAAGGGCCAGTTCACCAGGGCNTACCGCCCGCCAAGGCTGGCCGGGACCAGCAGTACCACCGCCAGAACGCCCCAGGAGGCGAACTGCCACCGGGGAGACAGCTTGTCCCGGAACAGGGCCTTCACCGTCAGCAGCAGCGCCGCCGCCCCGGAGGCCGTCAGGGTNTGCAAAAGAAAGGACCAAATATCCCGCATACTATACCTCCATCTCGTCCAGCAGGCGGCGGAGTTCCTCCCGTTCATCGTGGGAAATGGGTTTCTCCCGCAGAAACGCCGCTACCAGATCCCCGGTAGACCCCTGGTACACCCGGCGGAGGAAGCTGTCCCTGGCCTGGGCCTGACAGGCCTCCCGGTCCAGCCCCGCCCGGTACAGCCGGGGAAACCCCTCTTTGTCGATGGCTACCAGTCCCTTGGCCTCCATCCGGGTCAGATAGGTCAGCACCGTGTTCCGGCTCCACCCGGTNTCCGGGTACAGGGCCTCGGTCAGCGCCCCCAGAGTGGCCCCGCCGCTTTTCCACAGGGCNCCCAGAACCATCCATTCCCGNTCCGACAGCTTCGTCATGGCGATTACCTCCTACAAGTGTAGTATCTTTGNCANNATACTACANTTGTNGGAACTCTTTGTCAAGGGCGGNCNGGATGAAAAATTTTCCCGGAGNTGTTTCTGCCCGCNATCCGCCTTGCCAAANGGCCGCGCCGTGTGNTATAATCTTTTTGTCGAAATCAATCAAAAATGGAGGGCTGCCCATGGACCGCATCAGCAAGGAGAACTACTACCTGGACATTGCGCAGACCGTTTTGGAGCGGGCCACCTGCCTGCGCCGGGTNTACGGGGCCATTATCGTCAAAAANGACGAGATCATCGCNACCGGCTACAACGGCGCGCCCCGNGGCCGGGCCAACTGCGTGGATTTGGGCTACTGCTCCCGGGAGGCCATGCGGGTGCCCCGGGGAGAGCGGTACGAGCTGTGCCGCAGCGTCCACGCGGAGGCCAACGCCATTATCTCCGCCGCCCGCCGGGATATGGTGGGAGGCACCCTGTACCTGGTGGGCCGGGACGCCCAGACCGGGNAACTGCTGCCGGACGCCACCTCCTGCTCCATGTGCCGCCGGCTGGTCATNAATGCCGGGCTGAGCCGGGTGGTCATCCGCCGGACAGCCCAGGAATTTGAAGTGGTGGACGTAGCCGATTGGATCGCGGAGGACGACCTCCAGCGCCCGGAGAGCTGAGGGTACGGCGATGCGGGAAGAGCGGGCGGCCGCCCCTGGGAAAACCGGACTTCTCACCCCCTTCCAGGGCGTTCAGGCTCTGGAAGCGGTATCCCTTGCCCAGGCGGCGTCGGATTTGGGCGCGGCNTGTGAAATTGTGCGTTACGCCCCGGCTGTTCCGGACCCNAANGGGAAGCNGGACGGCTTCGGGGCATTTCTTCGTGCCCGCGCCTCCCTCTCCGCCNCGGAGTTCGCCCACATGGAGGAGCTNCGGGCGGNGGATCTGCCCTATGACCTCCTCCTCTCCGCCGGAGCGCTGGGAGAGGANGGGGCGCNGATCGATCCGGCNCTGCTGGNAGGATTTTTCCAACGGCGGCGNGCCGCCTANGGNTTATTNCTGGGAGANGCCGCNCANGCGGAGGGGGTGATGGAGGCNCTGGCGGAGTTCTCCCATGTCTCCTTCCAGACGGAGGCGGAACAGGCCCTCTTTCAACAGCGGACAGGCCGGGAGGCCNCCTTGGCCCTGGACCCTCTGCTGTTATTGACCGGGGAACGGTGGGAGGACGGCCCTCCNNCCNCCGGAAGCTGTGTGCTGTGGNGCGGCGGCGGGGAGCCGGGGGCCTTGGGGCCCTATCTCCGGCGTTTGGCGGCGGAAACGGGCCTTCCNCTGGTCCGGCTTGGNNGCGGAGGCGGAAAGGATCTCCGGCGGGTCAAGCGGATCAAGAATCCCGGACCCGAGGAGNTGTTNGCCCAGTTTCGCCGGGCCGCCGTGGTCTGCGCGGACAGCTTCCTGGGCACNGCCCTGGCCCTGCTGTTCCATAANCCCTTTTTCACCGCTNTGTCCCCCNGCGGANTGGCCNCGCCGGAGNCCTCCCGCACCTATTCCCTNCTCCGCCGCCTGGGNNTGACGGATCGGATTGCGGGCCGGGGAGACACGGCGGATCTCCTCTCCCCCANCGACTGGCCNGCTGTGGAAGCCAAACTGGACCAGTTGCGGCGGGAGTCCCTGGCCCTTCTGGAAGCCGCNCTGACCAACGGGNAGGCGGAANNGCCNNNCCATGAGGAAAAACCCCGCCGCCTTCTGGCGGAGCGGGAGCTTTGCACCGGATGTACCGCCTGTGNNAGCGTCTGCCCCCAAAGCGCCATTGCNATGGTNCGGGACAAGGAGGGCTTTGCCTATCCCGTTATCGACCAACTGAAATGCACCGCCTGCGGCCTCTGCGGGGAGACCTGCCCCGTCCCGGCGGAGCGGGAGACNCGGCACCTTCCGGCGGTCTTCGCCGCCTGGAACCGGGATGAGGATGTTTGCCGGGATTCCACCTCCGGCGGCGTGTTCTCCGCCTTGGCGGACTTTGTGCTGGAGGGNGGCGGCGTGGTCTTCGGCGCGGCTCTGGACGGCCGCCAGCACCTCCGCCATACGGCCTGCTTTTCCAAGGAGGAGCTGTGGCGGNTCCGGGGGGCNAAATTCGTTCAAAGCGATCTGGGCGATACCTTCCAAATGGTCCGGGACTGCCTGGAAACCCGGCAGGTGCTCTTCTGCGGCACCCCCTGCCAGGTGGCNGGGCTGTACGCCTATCTGGGCCGGCGGCCGGAGGGGCTGATCACCTGTGATCTGGTCTGCGGCGGCGCGCCCTCTCCGGGGCTGTGGGAGGATATGGTCCAATCCATCGAGNCCCGCCGGAAAAAGGGCCTGCAGGCGGTGCGCTTTTGCAATAAGGTCACNGGNTGGCGGGACAGGCACCTGACTTTGGTCTACGACAACGGCACCGTGGACTCGGCNCCGCTGCCGCGGACGGAGTACGGCCGCGCGNTGNGGCGGGGGCTGCTGTTCCGGCCCAGCTGCTACCAGTGNCCCTACACCTCCATGTCCCGNCTGGGGGACTTCACNCTGGGAGATTTCCAGGGTCTGCGGCCCGACGAGCTGCCCCAGCAGCAGGAAAAGGGCGTCAGNCTCCTGCTGGTGAATACTTCCCANGGNAGNCACGTNTTNGACCAGCTGCCCCTGGTNCGNCAGGCCTTTCCGGTGGAGCGGGCCATTGCCGGGAATCCGTCCCTGGCCGCGCCCCCCTTCTGCCCGCCGGAGCGGGCGGCNCTCTTNGCCNCTTACGCCNTGGAGNCNTTCGAGACGGTNCGGAAGCGGNATTTNGCCAAGCCCCCNCTGCCGGTCCGNGCGGCGCTGGGCGTCCTGTCGGCGGAGGCCGGGAAGAGGAAGCCATCTNGNCGNAAGAAAGGGCCGGGGAGGAAATAATTGTTGCAAATGCCATNGTTTTTCCTCTTTGGATTTGGTATAGTAAAGGCGCAATCCAGATAAGCCTATATTCAGGCGCTTTGCCTGATCAGAAAAGCAAGGAGGAGCGAACGATGAAAAAGTACGAGTGCGAGCCCTGCGGCTATGTGTACGACGAGGCGGCCGGCGATCCCGATAACGGCATTGCCCCCGGCACCAAGTGGGAGGATCTCCCCGAGGATTGGGTCTGCCCCCTCTGCGGCATGGGCAAGGATGTGTTCAAGGAAGTCTGAGCAAAAAAGCGCCCCTCTCCATTGTGGAGAGGGGCGCTTCCGGTTGTTAAAATACGCTTTGCGTAATTTATTCGGAAAGGAAGATAGCCGCGAAAGGAACCCCTCAGGGGTTTCTTTCGTTTTCACGCATAAGTTTTTCAGAACTTTCCACGGGTTCTGAAAAACTTGCTCAGACTGATGAAAAGACTTTTTCGACAACCTGGCTTTCCCGATTCACAGCTCCCATTCGGGCTTGCTCCGGGCCGCTGTCCGCTCCCGAAAGGCGGGAATCCGGGGCAGCTCCCGGAGGAGCAGAGTACCCAGAATGTAGCAGGCCGCCGCCTCCCCTAATCCCACGGTAAAGGCGTTGAGGGCGTAGGCCGGCCAGAAGGCCCCGCCGCTCTGGGTCTCAAACCAGGCAATTTCCGCCCCCACCAGCACCGCGTTGCAGACGACCGGCGGCAGAGGGGCCAGCCAGCGGTTCTTCGTTCTGGCGGTCCATAGGGCGGCAATCAGCGTTGCCAGAGTGCCCACCAGCCAGTCCAGCACAATGGGAGAGCCCAGGAGATTGGCCAGGAAGCAGCCTACCGCCAGGCCGGGAATGGCCTCCGGCAGCAGGAAGGGCAGCACCGTCATGGCCTCCGTCACCCGCAGCTGAACGCCGCCGTACTGGGGAATGGGCAGCAGCAGCGTCAGGGCGGCGTAAACGGCGGCGATAATGCCGGCGGTGGTCATCTGGCGGACGGTAAAGGATGATTTGGACATGAAAAAAGACCTCCTTGCATAGTGTCGGAGGCCAAGGCAAAACAGGGAAAAAGCCCGTGTAAGGCGCGGGCGGCCTCCATTTTTTTGTTTAGAGAACGATGACCCATCTGGTTCACCGAACGAACGCCCGGCAAGCCGGACGCTTGGACAGGGAGATGGCACCTGTCAAGGAGTATCATACCACAGCTTTTCCCAAAAAGGAAGAGGGAAAAGCGAAAAATCCGAAAAACAGACGGCCCGCCGGAGTCCGGCAGGCCGTCCATTTTGTCAAGCGGATGTCCGCATGATTTTTTCCAAGGCCTCCAGGGCCTCCGCGGCGTCGCCGCCCTCCGCCTCCAGCAGCAGCTCCGTGCCGTTGGTCAGCTGCAGGGACAACAGCCCCAGCAGGCTTTTCGCGTTTACGGTGTTGCCCTTCCGGGAAACGGTGATGCGGCTGGAAAACTCATTGGCCTTTTTGATGAAGAAGGTTACGGCGGTATCCACCTGCTCATTGGAAATTTCCACGGTTATGACTTTTCTCAACACATGTATCCTCGCCTTCATTCAGTAGTTAACCACGAGTATACCATACTTTTTGGAGAGTTCCACTTTTTATTAAAAAAATGAACGGTCAAATGGCATATTTCAGCGAATTACCGCAAGATGTCCACTGTTTTCCCGGCTTCTTTTGACCATTTTGACAATGGAAAAAGATGGGGTTTTTCAGAAAATCCGCCTTGTCCCAGGAACACGCCGTTCCCCGCTCCGCCGCAGGGAGGCCAAAGCGGCTCCGAAGCGGTTTCAACAAAGAGAGGGCGGGGCCGAAGCCCCGCCCTGCTGGAAAANTTACTTATTTATTATAGCGGTTCATNCGCCAGACAATGGCGGAAATCTGTCCNCGGGTCAGGGTGTTGCTGGGCTTGAAGGTGCTGGTGCCGTTGGCNAAGTAGCCCTCCACGATTCCNGCGGCGTTCAGCGCCTGAACGTACACGTCGGAGGTGTCCGTAAAGGGCTTCACGCTGGACAGGTTGGNGGTGTTGAGCTTCATGGCCCCGGCGGCGATCTGGGCCACCTGGAGGCGGGTAATGGGGGCGGTCANATCCACGTTGGAGCGGGTNATGATGCCNTCNGCCCGGGCGCGGTCCAGATAGCCGCTGAACACGTTGCTCCCGGTGGGGGCCTGCTCAGGATANCCGGCGGCCAGCATGATCAGCTTCAACGCCGCGCCGTAGGTNACGGTGCTGTTGGGCTTNAAGCTGCCGTCGTTGTAGCCGGAAATGACNTTGGCGTCNGACAGCTCCGTGACGTACTTATAGCACCAGGTGGAGTTGGGCATATCCGAGAAGGACCGGGCGGAGGNCACTACGCCGATGGAGAAGNTGCCGCAGGCNATGGCCGCGCCGGTGCTGTTGAGGGCCACNTAGGGGATCTCCACCGATCCGGTGTAGTTGGCGGCGGGGACAAACCGGAGAGAGCTCATCTGCTGCGNGCCGGAGGCGTAGGTGTACACGGTGGTGGTGTTGGCGGGCACGGAGGTGCCNCCGCCCAGATACAGNGTGCCCACGCTGGCNGCGGGCAGGCTCAGCAGCTGAATGCCATGCAGGGAAGAGCCNGTGGCCGTCAGAATNGCGTTGTAGATGGAGGAGGCGGGCAGGTCNATGGAGCCGCNCCGCTGGACCACGCCATAAACCTCGGGCACGGCGGTGCTGTTGACGCTAATCAGGATCGTGCCGGTAACGGCCGCGCCGGTGCCATAGGCGATGAAGGGAATNGTGGCGCAGTAGNTGGNGCNGGAGGGNACATAGGTCAGCTCCGTCAGGGANTATTGGCCGCTGCCGGAGGGGCTGTGGTACAGGGCCATGGCGGAGAAGTTGGCGGAGGTGATCTGGGTCCGGGCGGCGGTGCCGTANGCGCTGGCCCCGTAGTAGTTATAGTACAGGGCTCCGGTAGCGGGCACGCCGGTGAGGGTCACATATTGCAGCGTTTGNCCGGGGGCCGCCTTGGTGTAATACTGGGCCAGGTCGTTGGCGTTGATTTGCAGATTATTGCCGATGGTGGTGGAATAGCGGATGCTTCCGGTATAGTTGGAGAGGCTGANGGCCGCGCCGTCGGGAGAAATGGTCAGCGTACCGTCCACATAGCGGCTGTCGCTGTCGTAGGCGGTAAAGGAGAAGCTGACGGCCGTCTGGAATCCGNTNCCCGCCACAAAGGACAGGTCGTCCAGATAGTAGTCGCCCTTGCTGACGTTGGCGCTGTTGTAATAGAAGCGCTTGCCGCCGAAGCTGCTCTGGGTGAAGGAGGTCTGGGNGTTGGAGCCNTAGTTGACGTAGAAGGAGCCGTTATTGAAGGCCTTGTCGTCAGGGCGGCTGAACACGATGTAGTTCAGGGTGTAGTCGTAATTCTTCCGGAAGAAGGTGTTGAAATCCGTCCGCTTCATGTCCACNTTCTGGCCGGGNGCNACCTTGTANGANACGTCGCCTCCGGTCACGGTGTCGGAGGACTTGATCACCAGCGTGCCTCTGACGGAGCGGCTTGCGGTGCCGTAGGCGGTGAAGGGCAGCTCCACGTTATCCTTGAAGCCGCTTCCGGCCNCAAAGGTCAGGCNGTCCAGGCCGTAATCCCGGNTGCCGGGGCTGTAGTAGAAGCGCTCGTCGTCCAGGCTGGTGCGGGTAAAGGCGGTCTGGGTAGACTTGCCGTAGTCGTAATAGATGCTGCCCTGGGAGAGGGCGGCGGAGCNGGGCATGTCAAAGGCCACATAGCTGAGGGTNTAGCCGGAATAGGTCTTGCGGAANAAGCGGTTGAAATCCTCGGCCTTGAAGGTGACGGTCTTGCCGGGGAGGACGCCGTAGGAGATGTCGCCGCCGTCGCCCTTGATGGTGAATTTCAGGGTTCCGGCCTGCCAGTCGCTTTCGCTGTAATAGGCCCGGAAGGGGATGGAGAGGACGTCGCCGTCCTTCAGGGAGGTCCCGGCCTCGAAGGTGACNTTGCCCAGGTCATAGTCGTAATTGCCGGAATTNCTNTTATAGTAGAAGGTNAGCTTGTCATAGGCCAGATCCCGCTGGGCGAAGATCTCGGTGCCGCAGACCAGGCGGCCGTTGAAGCTGGCGTAGTTGGAGGGGGCGGAGAAGGCCACATAGCGGATGCTGCGGCTGGCTCCGGTGAGGGAGCGGTAGACGTTGTTGAAATCGTCCGGGNCCAGCGTCACCTTGCCGCCGGGGGCCACCTCGTAGACCACCTCGCCGGAGGCGGTGCCGTTGATGGTCAGCTCCACGGTGCCGNNGGCGGANACGTNNCTGNTGCCGGANNTGCCGTAGGCNATGAAGNNNAGGGTCAGCTTGCCGCTCTTGGCCCCGTTGTCCGCCTGGAAGNNCANNCTGCTGAGGGAGTAGTCGCCCTCCTTGNCNTCGGTGTAGTAGTAGCGGCCGTTTTTCAGGTTGTCCTTGTTCAGGAGGTTGCTTCCGGCGTAGATGGAGCCGTCAAAGTNGTCGTAGTCGNTATCGTTGCAGGNGAAGGACACGTAACGGAGATCGGAGCTGCCGGTGCGGGCCTTGAAAATGGCGAAGAACTCGGAGTCCTTGAAGGAGACGGANTTCCCCGGCGCGGCGGCGTAGGAGATCTNGGTGTTNGGCGTGCCCGTNATGGTCAGCGTGCCGGACACGGTGTTGGGGATGGACAGGGTNTCTTTAACGCTGTAGTTAATNGTGTATGTGCTGTTTCCGGGGACGAAGTACATGGCGGACAGGGCGGAGTTGGTATAGGTGCCGCTGACGAGCGTGCCCATCGTGCTGTTGGTGTAAAGGACACCGGTGGAGGTGGCGCTGGAGAAAGTTACACTGGCGTTAGCAGTGGGCAGATCCCGCCCTGTAGCGTCTTTAAAAGCAGTGTTAATGGCGGTATAGATCTCAGTACCTACCACCTTGCCGTTGGTAGTTCCGGCGGCAACGGAAACGTTTTTGCCCGTCACTTTTGCCTGAAAGACGGCGTAATAGGTGGTGTCGGCATTGATGGCGGTGCCCGCCGGGGTTTTGGTGTAGGTGCCGCTGCCGTTGTAGACAGCGGTAGTGTTGGCGGTCGTGGTCCATCCCAGGAACTCATAACCGCCGCTCTTGGTGGGGACCGTGGGGTTAGAGGGCAGGGCGGCCCCCTTCTTGACCGTTACCGGGGAGCCGTGATTAGCGGTTCCGACCTTAAAGGTTACAGTGCAGGTATCCGGAGCATAAGAGCAGAGAGTGCATTTGCCAGTAGCGTCTGGGGTGTGGTCTTGGGCGGGAAAGTTGGTTTCTTTGCAGTCAGAACAGCTGACGCTGTGCTGCGTGCCGTCCAAAGGGGCATAGGTAAACGTGTGATTTACTTTATTGGTATAGGAGCAGTCAGAACAAGTCTGTTGGTGTTGTTTGGCATCAACAGGACTCCAGCTTCCATAATTGTGGTTTACAGTAGAGTTGGCCTTGATATGTTCGCAGACAGAACACTTCTCTTGATGTTGAGTAGCATTCACGGCGGCTTTGATATAACTGTGGGCCTCCGTCTCTTTCTGGTCACAGCCTTCAACGGTACACTGGAGCGTATGCGTGTCTTCTGTGGTGTTATCTGTGATTTTTCCATACGTGTGCGTATGATCGTCAGATTTTGGCGGGTCAGTCGGGTCAGTAATTTCTTTGTTTTCACCTTCGTCCGGGTCGTCTGGCCCAGTAGCCATTGCCATGGGTATCAGGCTGAAGGTCATGATCAGCGCAAGAAACAGCGCCGATAGTCTTCTCTTCCAAAATCCGTTCATAGCGTGTCCTCCCATAGTCGAGTTGGATTTGGGATTTTAGGGTTACATAATCCCGCTCTCTATAACATAGCCAAAACCCGCCCTTTATTCATGAACAAATTGTGAACAACTGGAATATTTTTTGCAAACTGTGCGGATTTTGCCGTCTGGTCTAAAGTTTTCCTCCGCCGCATAGGTTGTCCCAGAGGTGATACGAATGAAAAAAAGGCCCATACCCCTTTTCCGGCGGCTGGAAGCCTTGGCTTTGGCGGCGGCGGTGCTGTGGGCGGCGGCGGTCACGGCGGGCAGCGCCACGGTGGACTCCGCCTGGGCGGCGCTCCGGGCGGCGGCCCCGGTGGGCGTTCTCCGGTGGGAGCTGGGGGACCTCCGGTCCCAGGACGGCCTGTCCTCCGCGGCGGCGCTGACTCTGGCTCAGGCCCCCCTGCTGGCCTCCGCCCGTCCGGCGGTGGCGGAGCTGTGGTCCGCGGAGGAAAAGGGAGGAGAAGATCCTCCCGGCGGCAGCGGGAAAAATGAAATCACCGAGGAGGCCCGTCCCGTTCCCGTGGAGGAGACCCCCATGGAAGCGCCGGAGGCCCCCGACAACGGCGTACCCGCCAGAACCCTGGTGCCTACGGACCCCACCGGATACATGGTTTATGGCCGGGTGTACATCAGCAATTCCACCAAATATACCATTTCCGACACGGATTTGCAGGAACCCTTCGCGGCGGTCCTCTCGGGAGGGGAAGCGCCCCAGATGCTGATCCTCCACACCCACGGAAGCGAGGCCTATACCCCGGCGGAGGGCGCGGACGTGGTCTGGTCCGGCGAGTACCGCACCACAGACTCCCGGTACAACGTGGTCAAGGTAGGGGACGAAATGGCGGAGGTGTTCAGCCAGGCGGGGATCTCCGTTCTCCACGACCGGACGCTGTACGACTACCCCAGCTACTCCGGGGCCTATGACCGGGCGCTCGCCGCCATACAAAGCTATCTGGCCCAGTATCCGTCCATCCGGTTTATTTTGGACGTTCACCGGGACGCCATTGAAGACGGCCAGGGGAACCAGTATAAGGTGGTTTCCCCCATCGAGGGTCTGGGAGCGGCGGCCCAGATGTCCCTGGTGGTGGGCAGCGACGGAAGCGGATTGTCCCATCCGGACTGGATGGAGAACCTGCGGCTGGCGGCGGCCATACAGCAGGAGATTTTAAGGGACTATCCCACGCTGATGCGCCCCCTCCTTCTGCGGAACTCCCGGTACAACCAGCACGCCACCACCGGGTCCCTGCTGGTGGAGGTGGGGGCCGCCGGGAACTCCCCGGAGGAAGCGGCCCTGGCAGGCCGGATTTTCGCAGAGCGCATGGCGGAGGTGCTGGACGCGAGAACCAAGTGAACCCGTCACAGCCACACGGCCCAGTCTCCATACTGGAAGGTGCCGGAGCCGTGGCGGAGCTTCCCCTCCGCCTTTAACTGGCGGAAAGCGTCCCGCATACGGATGATGATCTCCGGCTGGATATCCAGAGAGTGGTGGGCGGGAAACACCCGCTTTACCGGAAGGGCCGCGATTTTTTCCAGAGAGGCAAGATATGCCTCCGGGTCCGTGGAGGGGTAGTAGGCGAAGAGGGTGTCCTTGTAAACCAGATCCCCGGTGAAGAGATACCCCCGTTCCGCCGCCCAGAAGCACAGGTGTCCCGGGGAGTGCCCCGGCGTGTGCAGGGCCTGGATGGTCCGCCCGCCC
>JAAVHG010000076.1 GCA_014799855.1 Oscillibacter sp. | reverse complement strand
CTCGTTAGATTTGAGAAGAAGGCGCATAACTATCTTGCTCTGATCCATTTTGCCTGCGCCATTATTGTCTGGCGCAAGCTTATCCCGGTTCATCGCTAATTTGTGGATAAGCTCTTAGTATCAAACCTGAATCACTTTGTCCAGAGCCTTGCAGCTTCCGGTCTGGATGTCCAGGTTGTCATAGTCGTCGGAGTTGGTCACCAGAACCACCACCACGTCGGGATGTCCGGCGGCGGCAATCTTGTCCCGGTCAAAGGCAATCAGCTTTTCGCCGGCCTTCACCTTCTGGCCCTCCTGGACGAAGCACTGGAAGCCGTCGCCGTTCATGGCGACTGTATCCACGCCTACGTGGATCAGCAGTTCCATGCCGTCGGGAGAGGTAATGCCTACCGCATGCTGGGTTTCAGTGATAGAGGAAATCTCGCCGTCGAAGGGAGCGGCCACAATGCCGTTCTCCGGCTGGATGCCCACGCCCCGGCCCAGAACGCCGGCGGCGAAGGTCTCGTCGGGAATCTCCTCAGAGGGAATCACGGTGCCGGAGACAGGGGCATAGACCGCGCCGGGCTGGCACTGGATGGAGGGGAGGACAGGCTCAGGCTCCGCGGCCTTCTTCGTCTCGGCGGGAGCGGCATCCTTATAGCCGAACGTCCAGGTCAAGGCGAAGGCCACACCGGCGGCGATAACGAACATGATGATGTAGTTGATGGGATCATGGAGGCACAGCAGCAGGCCGAAGATGCCGGTCACGCCGGTGCCGGTGGCGGCCAGGCGCACCAGAGAGGCGTACATGGCGCCTGCTGCGCCGCCGATGGAGCCGCAGATAAAGGGCTTGAAGAAGCGCAGGTTCACGCCGAAGATGGCGGGCTCGGTAATGCCCATGAAGCAGCTGAGAGCGGAGGGCAGAGCCACGGACTTGGTCTTCTGGGTCTTGGTCTTCAGCGCCACGGCCAGGCAGGCCGCGCCCTGAGCAATGTTGGCAGCGGAGGCCAGGGGGAGCCAGTAGGTAACGTCGTAGGCAGCGAGCTGGCCAATGTCGATCACGCTGTACATATGGTGGATGCCGGCGACAACGGTGGTGGAGTACAATCCGCCCATAATCAGTGAGCCGATCCCCAGAGGCAGGGTAATCAGGGTCTGGATGCCGCCGATGATGCTGTGCTCAATGGTGGAGAAGATGGGGCCAATGATAGACAGAGTCAGATAGCCGGTGACAAACACGCTGACCAGAGGGGTAACAAACAGGTCGAACATAGCAGGAACCACCTTGTGCAGGCGCTTCTCGATGAAGCACATCACCCACACGGCGATAATAACCGGGATGACGCTGCCCTGATAGCCGGTCAGGTTGACTCTATACAGGCCGAACCACACGGCCACGCTGGGGATTGTCTCACCGGCCTCGATCATACTGGCCACACTCCAGGCGTTGATTAGGTTGGGGTGGATCATAATCATGCCGATGACCGCGCCCAGGTACTGGTTGCCACCGAAAACCTTGGCGGCGCTGACGGCGATCAGGATGGGCAGGAAGGTGTAGGCCGTGTTGGCGAAGAGGTTGGCGAAGACATAGATGGAGCCGGAGGTGTCGATGTTCAGGAAGCCGTTGTTCACCATGAAGGTCAGGGCCTCCATGATGCCCATGAGGAAGCCGCTGGCCACGATGGCGGGGATGATGGGGACAAAGATGTCGCCCAGGGTCTTGATCATCCGCTTGGGCAGGGGCTGCTTGGCGGCAGCGGCGGCCTTCACATCCTCCTTGCTGGCGGCGGACAGGCCGGAGATGGCGAGAAACTCGTCGTAGACCTTGTTCACCGTGCCGGTGCCCAGAATGATCTGGAGCTGGCCGGAGGCGCTGAACACGCCCTTGACGCCATCGATGTCCTCCACAGCCTTCGCGTCGCACTTGGCGTTGTCCGCCAGTACCAGCCGGAGCCGGGTGGCGCAGTGGGCGGCGGAGATCAGGTTCTCCTTTTTGCCGACCTTGTCATAGATTTCCTGCGCTGTTTTCTTGTAATCCATAGTTCCGCGTCCTTTCTCGCAATTTTATCTCCACAGATGGAGAGATAAACAAAAAAAAGCTGAGAATACGTATTCTCAAAAGCCCTGAAAAAAGGGACCGCCGCCGTTGTGGGGCCTGACCTCCTGGTCAGGCCATTCCTCCGCCAGAAACAGCCCACTCAGAGAAATGGGCCGCTTCATGACATGGCGAGCCGTCCTTTTTCACGCGCTCTCCCGAACCACCAGAGAGGCCTGGAGCGGGAGGTCCAGCGGCGGCCGCTCCTCCGGGCGGCCGATGCGGTCCAGCAGGCGGGCCACGGCCTCCCGGGCCATCCGCGCGATGGGCTGGGAGACGCTGCTCAGCCTGGGGTTGAGGTAGCGGCCCATGGAGGTGTCGTCAAAGCCGATGACCCCGGCTTCGCTTGGCACCGCAATCCCCAAGGACCGCAGAGCGTCCAGAACACGCATGGCGTAAATATCGTTTCCGGCGAAGATCCCCGCCCGCCCGCCGGGACTCCGGAGCCAATCCCGCAGCGCCTGGTTCAGCTGGGCGTCATCCTGGTACACAACGTTGGCCGTCCGCCCGCCCAGTCCTTTTTCCTCCAGGGTCCGGCGGAAGCCGGTATATTTCCGGTCGTAATCCCTGCCGATGAACAGGAACCGCTGAAAGCCCCGTTCCGCCAGGTGCTCCGCAACCATTGCCCCGGCCTGCACATGGTCCACGTAAATGGAGTCCAGCCCCCGCGCCTGCCTGGTGACCATCACCATGGGGACGTCCAGCTTTTTTACGTACTCCTGCCACTCCCCGCTGGTCTCCCGGATGGGGACGGCCAGAACGCCGTCCACCCGGTAGCGGCGGACCACGTCCAGGTACTCCCGCTCGTTCTGGGGGTTGTAGTCGCTGTTAAACAGGATGATGCTGTAGCCGCTTTTCCGGGCTTCCATCTCGATCTGCTTTGCCAAATCGGCAAAGAAGCCGTTGGAGATATCCGTCACCAGCACACCCAGCAGCTTGGTCCGCCTGCCCTGCAAGCCCTTGGCCAAGGCGTTCAGCTGGTAATCATGCTCTTTCGCGCAGGCCAGAACCCGTTCCCGCAGCTCCGGGTCCACATTCTGACTGCCATTGAGCACCCGGGAAACAGTGGGCTGGGACACGCCGGTCAATTTTGCGATTTCGGTCATTGTAATCATGGAAGCCACCGTGAGAATACGTATTCTTGAGGGATAAACACATCATAGCACCGACTTCCGGCAGGATCAATTCACATACCCCACAAAATTCCAGCCGTGATTTTAGCGATACTGTCAAATGGGGATGGGCAAAGAAGCGGCGGATTCGGATTGGAGCAATCTGCGATGCGTTTTGCGGCCCAGGACAAGAATATGGGAGCCGGTTCAGCGTGAACCAACTCCCGTATTTTTATGGTATGCCCTGTTTTCCGCAGCGCGGCTTTACCCACTCACGTCCAGCAGAAGGGCTCCGGCCTGGATTGGCCCTCGGCCGCGGTGGTAATGTTCTGGCAGTTGTTGGTGTTGCAGACGATCATGGGCGTGGTCAGCGGATAGTCCGCCCGAAAAAGAAGTCAAGAGAAGATTTTTGGAGGGCAAGAGCAGATTCTACTGATATGACAATTTGGCACTTTTGTTTTTGGCGATTCTCCAAAAAAAGGAAGATTATGGAGGGACGGCGGATTGCCCCTGCCGGGAATTGCCAAGGAGGGATTGATCTGGCGGCGGGAAATCTGTTACAATATCCTCAAATACACTATCCCAAGGAGTGATGTTGATGAAAGCCCTTTCCTCATTCAGCCGGATTCCCCTGGGCGTTCTGCCTACGCCCCTGTACAAGCTGGAAAACCTCAGCCGGGAGCTGGGGAAAAATCTCTACATCAAGCGGGACGACTTGACCGGAGCCGCTCTGGGCGGCAACAAGATCCGGAAGCTGGAATTTCTTCTGGCCGACGCGAAAGACAAGGGGGCCGACGTGGTGCTGACCGCCGGAGGCCCCCAGTCCAACCACGCCATGTTGACCGCCGCCTGCGCCGCCCGCCTGGGGATGCGCTCCATTCTGGTGCTGAAAAAGCGGGGTGAGCTGACCGGGGGCAACCTGATTCTGGACGACATCTTCAACGCCGAGGTGCGCTTCGTGGACACGGACACCTACGACGACGTGTACGCCGAGATGGAGCGGATCATGGACCGCCTGCGGCAGGAGGGACACACCCCCTATTTCATCCCGGTGGGCGGCTCCGTGCCTCTGGGGTGCCTGGGATACGTGCGGTGCGTAGAGGAAATCGCCTGGCAGTCCAAGGAGCTGGGGGTGGACTTTGACGCCATTGTCAGCGCCGTGGGCTCTGGGGGGACCTATTCCGGATTGACACTGGGGGCGAAGCTGTTTCTGCCGGGGGTCCGGTCCGTGGGCGTGGGAGTGTGCGACGATCCCTTCGCGGATATCGCCTATGACCTCATGCGGGAGACCGCCGCCCTGCTGGAAAGCGGCGTGTCCGTCTCCCAGGATGACATTCATATCCGCTACCACATCGGCCCCGGCTACGCCATGCCCAGCCCGGAGGGATGCGAGGCCGTGCGGCGGCTGGCCCGCCGGGAGGGAATTTTGGCGGATCCGGTGTACACAGGCAAGGCCCTGGCGGGATTCTTCCAGCTTTTGGAGGAGGGGTTCTTCGACGGAGAGGAGAACATTTTGTTCGTCCATACCGGCGGCGCGGGGGCGCTGTTCGCCGTGGACATGGTGTAACGTCCGGTCAGGAGGCCAGGCCCCACATATGAAGGGAAAGAGGAGGAACGATTTCCATGGAAGANCGCTTGGGCGGGCTGTACCGGGANCTGGGACGGCAGATTCTCGCCATGATCCCNGTGAAGTGGACGGCGGTCCACTATCTGGGCGAGGTGGAGCCGGAGAGGGCAAGCTGGTCCTCCGTTTTCTACTTCCAGGAGGCGGANGNNGGGGAATGGGTGCAGTCCAACNGCATANCNCGGNTCTACGGGACCCCCAAGGGAGCGTACATGACCGCCTGGATGCGGCTGAACGNGATTTTGCTGGAAATTTACGACTGCTTTGCCGAAAACGGACAGGAGGCCTGGGAGCAGCTGACCTTCTCCGTGGATTCCAGCCTGAAATTCAANATCCATTTCGGCTATCACGTCATGGGNNCCGGCGACGGGGGCCAGCTGGTCCGGGAGGTTCTCTGGGCGCACCGTACCTTTGGCTACAANCCCAAGGACGGGGCTTCCAGGAANATCCTGGACGAACGNCTGTGAGGCCCGCGCGTGAAAAAAGGGGAAGTCATGGGATTCCATGACTTCCCCTTTTTGGGATCAGATTTCCCCTTTTGCGATTAAATCCCGGGCCTCCAGGAGGCTTTGGCAGATCCGGGAGACTTGCAGGCCCTCTGGAGGCTGGGCGATGTCGGGGACCATGACGGTCAGGCACCCGGCGGCCATGCCCGCCTGCACGCCGTTGAGNCTGTCCTCAAAGACATAGCAGTCCTCCGGGGCGGCATNCAGCCGCCGGGCCGCCAGAAGAAACACGTCCGGCTCCGGCTTTCCCCNCTCCACCTCCTGGCCGCTGACCATGGCGTGGAAATACCGGGCCAGTCCGGCGCTCTCCAGGTTCTTGCGAATCCGGGCCAGGGGGCTGCTGCTGGCNACGGCGATTTTTACGCCGCGGCTGTGGAGATACGCCAGAATCTCCCCGGCCCCCAATTTTTCCTCCGCTCCCCGCTGGTCGAGTATANGCTCCACACGGGCCACGCAGGCGGCCACAAAGGCGTCCGCGTCNACCTCCGGGTAATAGGAGTGGATAANCTGCCGCATAATCTTCCCGCTGGTNCCGCTGACNGCGGGGGGAAAGGCGGGATTCTGCGGCTGGCCGAAGTCCTCCGTCACCGCTATCCAGCTCTCCTGGTACACCCGCTCGGTGTCCAGCAGAAGTCCGTCCATGTCAAAAATCGCGCCCGTTTTCATGTGCATTCCCCTTTTCTCTGAAAATATTCCCTCTATACAAGCATACAGGCTTTCAGGGAAAATAGCAAGGAATTTTTATCACGCCGCACCCTGGCACGGGCCGGGAACTCCCTGCCCGCCACGGTTTGCGGCGGCTGCGGGACAGCGGCTCTTCTTTTTTGGCGTCTATTACCGGCGGACGCGGCGGGAAACCGCGTCGGCGCAGACGCACAGCAGCATGGTCAGCAGCATGTCCGGCAGGGTGCAGCCAACGATGGTGTCCACCCCCATCAGCAGGCGGTAGGCAATGAAGCCGAGAAGCCAGATGANCAGATTCCGCCAGTCGAAGGCCTCCCCGGCACGGTCCCGCTTCAGCAGGAAGAAATCCGCCGTCTGGATNGCNATCATGGGGGCGAACACGGAGCCNATCAGGTACAAAAATCCGGTGATATCGTCCATGGGATAGGCCACCGCCCCCAGGACTCCCACCGCCGTCACNGCCATGGCNATGTGCTTTCCGCTCCACTTGGCGGTGAGGGACTCNGCGGAGATTCCGGCGGACCACGCGTCCAGGAAGGTNGTGGTAACGGTGGACANAATNAGAATCGCCANGGCGGCCACGCCCAGCCCCGCNTTCACCATAATGGCGGCNATATCCCCGCCTCCGGTGCAGAGCGCCGCNCCCATGCCGATGACGTACATCCANCAGGAAACCAGGCTGTAGGTAACGGCGCTGGCCAGGGTGGCCTGTACGGGCTTTTCCGCCTCGCGGGTGTAGTCGCTGATNAGGGGCAGCCAGCTTAAGGGCATAGCCACCGCCAGCTCCACCGCCCCGCCGAAGGTCATGGCCTCTCCCACGGCCCCGGCCTCCGGCAGTCCGGANCCGAAAATCACCCAGCACAGGGCCAGGGTCAGCAGAAACAGCGCCGCCATGGAGATCCGGTTCAGCCAGCCCANNTTGGTGACGCCGATCCCAATCCACAGCAGGATCAGCCCTCCGGTGACCAGGCACCACACCCANCTTCCGGCGGGGAANACCCCCTCCGCCGCCAGGGCTCCGTCGTANATCATNATGGCGGTCCAGCCCGCCAGCTGCAATACGTTCAGCAGGGCGAACAGCAGTCCGCCCCGGCGGCCGAAGCTCATTTTCACCGTTTCCATGGCGCTTTTCCCTGTGCGGCCTCCCATGAGGCCCGCCAGTACCAGCAGCACGCCGCCGATNANGTGGCCCAGCAGGATAGCGGCCAGNCCCCGGCCCATGCCCAACGGGGCNAAGGCCGTGCCNGTGAGAATTTCCGCCAGCGACACNCCCGCGCCNAACCAGATCAGGGCGTTTTGGGCTGTGGAGGTCTTTTTCATGGCTCTCCCTCCCCGATAAAGCGGCTGCGGAGGTCCCACATGTGGTCCATGGGGCCGGAGCCGTGTCCCAGGTCCAGCATGGCGGANANNGCCCCGAAGATGTATTTTTTCGCCCGCCCGATGGCGGTTTCCAGGTCGTACCCCTTNGCCANATTGGANGCGATGGCGCTGGACAGGGTGCAGCCTGTGCCGTGGGTGTTGGGATTGTTCACCCGCTCCGAGGTGAAGAAGCTGACGGAGCCGTCGGCGCNGATCAGNACNTCGTTTGCGTCGTGGACGCTGTGNCCGCCCTTGCACAGGACGGCGCAGCCAAATTTCTGGCGNATCTCCTTCCCCGCCGCCACCATGTCGTCATAGGTCTGGATGGTNCGGCCGGAGAGGATTTCCGCCTCCGGGACGTTGGGNGTCAGGACCGTGGCCAGAGGCAGGAGCCGCCGCTCCAGGGCCTCCAANGCGTCCTCCGAGATCAGGCGGTCCCCGGAGGTGGCNACCATCACCGGGTCTACCACGATGTTNTTCGCGTGGTATTCCGTCAGCTTGCCGGCGATGACCTCGATCAGGGGGATGCTGGAAACCATGCCCGTTTTCACCGCGTCGGGGAAAATGTCGGTGAAGACNCAGTCCAGCTGCTGGGCCAGAAAGTCCGGNGTGGACTCCTGGATGCTTTTCACGCCGGTGGTGTTCTGGGCCACNAGGGCCGTGACGGCGGTCAGGGCGAATACCCCGTTGGCGGTCATGGTCTTGATGTCGGCCTGGATTCCGGCGCCTCCGCTGGGATCGGTCCCAGCGATCGTCAATGCTGTGTTCATGTTTTTTCTCCTTTGCATTGAAGTTTTATTGCGCGATATAAAGTGGTGCTCCCGATATACCGCGGGAAAAACGCCCGGAGGGCGGTTTTCGCTGTTCATGCCGGGGACGGCCCNCGCCCAGGGNAGGCNGGTCCTCGCGGGGATTTTATGGCCGAATGGTATGGCTGTGGAGNCGAGGTTTACAGCCGCTTNGCCAGGGCCAGGAGCCTTTGGGCCGCGGCTTTCGCGTCGCTCTGGCCGAAGATGGCGGAGACGACCGCCGCTCCGGAGAGGCCAAGGCCCTGNAGCTCCAGAATATTGTCCGCNGTGATGCCGCCGATAGCGACCACGGGAATGCCNACCGCCGCCGNGACGGCTNGGATGGTCTCCCGGGAGACGGGCTTCGCGTCGGCCTTGGTGCCCGTGGCGAAGGCCGCGCCCACGCCCANGTAATCCGCCCCCGCCGCCTGGGCCGCTATGGCCTCCTCCGGGGAATGGGCGGATACCCCCACGATTTTGTCCGGCCCCAGCAGCGCCCTGGCCCGGTCCGCCGCCAGATCNGACTGGCCTACGTGGACNCCGTCGGCCCCGGACTCCAGNGCGATTTCCGCGTCGTCGTTGATGATGCTGACCGCGCCCTTCCGGCGGCAGAGGGCGGCAAAATCCTTGGCCTCCGCCAGGAACTGTTCCCGGTCCAGCCCCTTTTCCCGCAGCTGGACAATGGCCGCGCCGCCGTCGATGGCGGCCTCAATCTGGGCCAGCAGCTCCTCCGTGTCCGCCGCCCAGGCCCGGTCCGTCACGGCGTACAGCCGCATGGTTTCTCTTGACAGCTTCATGGTGGTCCTCCTAAAACGCAAAAAATCCGCGGACATACCAAGGTTTGGTGCATCCGCGGCGAAACGCCTCTTAATCTCCCTACGTTGGCATGATCCAAATCAGGTCACAGGTCGGGGCCTTCCGGCCCCCTCTCAGCCCGCGGAACAGCGGACTCCCTCTTTTCAATTGCCAAAAGCATACACCTTTTCCCCGCCGATTGCAACCCCTTGACAAAAATTTTCTCCTGTGGCATACTAAGCGGGAAGACAGGGGAGCCGTTCCGGCTGAGAGGAAGCGCTTTGCGCTTCGACCCTTTACCTGATGCGGGTAATGCCGCCGGAGGGAGTCCATATGGCGCTGTACAGCAGCGGCGGACGCCCCGGCGTCCGCTGTTTTTTTACTTCTTGATGAGAAAGGACGGTGTGGAAATCCGGCGTCCCGGCAGTGGGCCGGGGACGGATGGAGGGGGAGCGCCCTGCGTCCGGGCCATGAAAACGCAGCGATGGGAAGCCGTGTTCCGGCGTGAGAGGAGGCCAGCAAGCCTCGACCGACCTTTTCCCCAGGCGGAGCTTCCGCCTATCCTTTGGGAAAACGCTGCGCTAATCCGCCGTTTTCTCGCCTATTTCCCATTAAAGGAGTGTTTTTTGATGAAAAACCATTCTGTGAAAAAGCTGGCCCTGGCCGGAGTGCTGTGCGCCCTGGCAGTGGTGGGAAGCACCTTTTCCTTCCCGGTGCTCAGCAGCAAGTGCGCCCCGGTGCAGCATATGGTGAACATTATGTGCGCCGTGCTTCTGGGACCCTGGTACGGGCTGGGGGCGGCCTTCGCCGCGAGCCTCCTGCGGAACCTGATGGGGCTGGGAAGCCTGATGGCCTTCCCCGGCAGCATGTGCGGCGCTCTGCTGTGCGGCCTTGCCTACAAGGGAACGAAAAATCTGACCCTGACTCTGGCGGCGGAGGTGTTCGGCACCGGGATCATCGGAGGGCTGGCGGCCTATCCGGTAGCCAAGGGGCTGATGGGGCTGACGCCGGAGACCTACACCGTCTACATCGTGCCCTTCCTGGTCTCCACCGTAGCCGGTTCCATTCTGGCGGGGCTGCTGATTTTCGCTATGGAGAAAAACGGGGCCCTGGGGAAGCTGCAAACCACCCTTTGACCCCGGCCTGAGGAGTATGTTTATGCTGAACGCCTTCCGCCTGGATGAGGTCCGCCGCGTCCGCCCTCTGATCCACTGTATCAGCAACATTGTCTCTGCCAACGACTGCGCCAATCTGGTTCTGGCGGCGGGGGCCAGCCCCGTCATGGCCCAAGCCCCGGAGGAGATGGAGCACATGGCCTCCACGGCCCAAGCCGTGGTTCTGAACACCGGAACCCCGGACCGGGAGAAATTCCGGGCCTGCCGCCTCTGCGGCCGCGCGGCCCGCTCCCTGGGGAAGCCGGTGGTGCTGGACCCGGTGGGGGTGGGCGGCAGTCCCTGGCGGCTAAAGGAGACGGAAGGGCTTTTGGCGGAGGTATCCCCCTCCCTGTTCCGGGTGAATTTCGCCGAGGCCCAGGCCCTGCTTCGGCTGGGCGGCGGAGACCTGGGAGTGGACAGCCCCGGCCCCGCCTCCCGGGAGGAGCGGCTGGACGCGGCTCTCCGGCTTTCCCGGCAGCGGGGGGCCGCCGTGCTGCTGACCGGGCCGGAGGACATGGCTGCCAACGGCGTTTCCGCTTGGGCGGTATCCGGCGGCAGTCCCAGGACGGCCCGGATCACGGGAAGCGGGTGTATGCTGTCGGCGCTGTGCGGGGTGTTCGCCGCCGTGGAGCCGGACCCGGCCCAGGCCGCTNTGCTGGCGGCGGTTTTCTGGAAGCTCTGCGCCCGGCGGGCGGAGGAGTGGGCCGGAGGCCGCGGNCCCGGCAGNTANCGGGCCGCTCTGCTGGACGCGGCGGAGGCGGTAACGGCGGCGGAGCTGGCGGAGGGGGCGCGGCTGGTCTCTCCTGTGGCAGTAGAATAANTCCATGAAAAGAANTCCCTGGAATCCGATGATTCCAGGGATTTNTGCCTATATGCGGCANATTTANACGCCGGTGGAGTGCAGCAAACGGGCCTTGCGGGGCCGNCNGNNCCGGCCCTTGGGACTGCTCAGCTTGTGATAGCAGTAGAGGTAGGCCGGAATCAGGAACATGTCNGCCATCACCCAGGCCGCGGGAGAGGCNAAGCAGGCGGCGGCGAAGCCATACACCGGAACCAGCATGGCNATCATGGCNCGGCCCGTCAGCTCCAGCACCCCGGACAGCGTAGCCAGGGGGGAGAAGCCCACGCCCTGGATNAGCAGGCGGAAAATATTCACCAGGGCCAATG
Organism: Oscillibacter sp.; assembly: GCA_014799855.1. Lineage (GTDB taxonomy): Bacteria > Bacillota > Clostridia > Oscillospirales > Oscillospiraceae > Oscillibacter. The sequence goes on along the minus strand of JAAVHG010000076.1, from coordinate 6,803 downwards.
GGAAGTAAAACAGGGCCAGGGCCAGCAGATACTGCCGGGCCAGCGGCAGAAGGGGCGCGCTGCCCGCGTCCAGGAACAGCATGTTCAGCNGNTCGGCAAANACGTACAGCANTCCCAGGGCGGNGGCGGCGTAAACCGCGCCCAGANGCNCGCAGGNCCGCATCCCCTGGTTCAGCCGCTCCCACCGGGCCGCTCCGGCGTTCTGCCCGCCGTAGGTGGCCATGGTGCTGCCCATGGCGTCGAAGGGACAGCAGAAGAACATGGAGACCTTGCTGGCGGCGGTGACGGCGGTGACGTAAGCGGTGCCCAGGCCGTTGACCGCCGTTTGGATCATGACGCTGCCGATGGCGGTAATGGANAATTGCAGGCCCATGGGCANACCCATCAGGCACAGCTCCCCCATCCGGCGGCGGTTCCANCGCCAATCCGCCCGTTCCGTCCGGAGAATGGGGTATCCCCGCAGCACCCGGATCAGGCATCCCGTCCCCGCCAAAAGCTGGGACAGCACTGTGGCCAGGGCCGCGCCGAACACGTCCAGATGGAAGTTCAGAATGAACACCACATCCAGCACCATATTGACGACTGCCGCCGTGCTGAGCCAAATCACCGGAGTCCGGCTGTCCCCCAAGGCCCGGAGGACCCCGGCGGTGAAATTATAGAGGAAATAGGCCGGCAGGCCCACAAAAATGGTTAGAATATAGGCGTAGGCCCGGCCATAAATATCCAGGGGAGTGTTCATTCCCGTGAGAATCCGGCCGCAGAACAGGGCGGTGAACACCGTCAGCAGTCCGCCCAGCAACAGGCACAGCCATGCGCCACCGGCCATGTACCGCCGCATCTCCGGGTAATTTCCAGCGCCGAACTGCTGGGCCACGGGAATGGCGAAGCCGCCGCACACGCCGATGCAGAAGCCCACCACCAAAAAGTTGACGGACCCGGTGGAGCCCACCGCCGCCAAGGCGCCGCCGCCCAAGGTTTTGCCCACGATGGCGGTGTCCACCACGTTATAGAGCTGTTGGAACAGGTTGCCCAGCAGGACGGGAATGCCAAAACTGAGAATCAGCCGCATGGGGCTGCCTTTTGTTAAATCTTTTGTCATAGAAGATAACCTCGCTGTGTATACAAAAATGTGCGGATGACCTTCCAAGGGGTTCCGGGAAGGTTTTTCTCATTATAGTCATCTTTCACAAAAGAGCAAGTGTAATTTTGGATAATTTTCCGGTTTGTGGGACCTCTGGAATTGTGCAAAGTACAGGAGTGTGGCAAGGTGGGTGGGAGAATTTTGCTGTGGATAAAAATTTTTCAAGTTTTTGAAAGTTGTGCTTGACATGCGGCGGGGAATATGGTATTCTAATTTTTGCCGACAAGCTGCCGGTGTGGTGGAATTGGTAGACACAGGAGACTTAAAATCTCCCGGTAGCGATACTGTACCGGTTCGAGTCCGGTCACCGGCACCACAAAATGAAATATCGCGGAGTAGAGCAGTTGGTAGCTCGTCGGGCTCATAACCCGGAGGTCGCAGGTTCAAGTCCTGTCTCCGCAACCACAGAACCCTAGAACCGCAATGGTTCCAGGGTTCTTTCCTGTCTTTTGAACGCAACAAAAATCTCTGTACCGTCCATGTACCGGAATTGAATTTTCTACATTTGGGACATCAATGCACGCTTTCGGTCATCGAAGGTATGTCCATACATGTCCAGCGTCGTGGAAGGTTTTGCGTGTCCTAATATTTCAGAGACCGTAATAATATCGGTTGTCTTTTGCAACGCTTCCGTCGCAAAGGTGTGTCTAGTGGCGTGCAGGTTGACGCTTTTTAGATGGAGATATGCCAGAATTTGCTGAAATCCATCTTCAAGGACTTTGGCATCAAGCGGATGTCCATCTTCTGTACAGAAGACCAAGTTATGGGGATTGAATTCCGATTTTCCCTCCGAAATTTCCGCACTGATTTCATGGAGCATAAGAAGGGCTTCCTTGGCTCTTTCCGGCAGATAAATGGTGCGGACCGCTTTTCTCGTCTTAACCGGGCCTAGATAGATAGCAGTTTGGTTTGTTTCCGGTGCGTAAGTGTCCAGTTGAATATACGTATATGCCGACTTGGTGGTATCAAATTTTTTGAGCCGGGACAGAGTATGTCTGATCTTCATGATTCCATTTTCCAGATCCACATCCTGCCACTGGAGCCCCAGCAATTCCCCTCTCCGCAGACCACAGGTCAAAAGGAGAATGACCCCTTGAGCCGAAAATGTACGAATCGTTGCCGCATGAGCACAGACCAGTTCCTTTTCTTCTGACCGCAAAACCCGCTGTTCAGGACCGTCCGGCACCGGCAGCCGAACACCATTGACCGGATTGGACGGGATGAGCTCGTCATAATAGGCTTGGTCAAAAGCAACATGAAGCATGTACTTCATATTTTTTAGCGTTTTAGGTGATAGACCACCTGACTTTCTATCTGCTCTGCCTGAAACAAGTTTCTCATTGAAAAAATTTTGCAGCATTCGTGTAGATACGTTTTTCAGCTTGGTTTTACCGAGTTTAATGTTGAAATGTCGCTCGATCATCAATTCGTAATTTGTAAACGTTGCCGGGCGCAATGTTGGTTCAGCATAGGTATGTAACCATTCCCGCAACCAGGAAAGCAGTGTGTGTTGGTTCGGACGAACATAGTTTCCTTCTTTGATAGATGTAATAATGTTGTCCAATTGCTGTGATACTTCTTTCTTGGTTTTGCCATAGATGCTTCTGTGTTCTGTTTTATAGACGTATTGGCCCTCCCAGAGCCCATTTTCCCGTTGTCGGATGTGTCCAGTTAGTTGTCTGCTTATGGTGCTTTACACCTCCCTCTGTATTTTGCGATAAGGCAGATTATAGCATATTTCTTAATGTAAAATAGCACAAACATGGCAAGTGATTTTCGCTTTGCTTATTACAATGTGCAAAATATTAAACTCACCATTTTGCACATAGGTTCTTGCCCATGCCAGTTTATAGTTCTCCTTCCCGTTTATTGTAACGACAGTATAGCCGGAAAGTCGCAAAAACAACAAGCCACCCGCAGCCCGCTGGTTTCCCGACATAGCCACAGGCGGCTTTTTCTTTTTAAGGATCAATAATCGGATTATCGCTCCCTCTCGGAGCGTTTTTTTGCCTTTTCCCGAACTGGCGTTAACTCCAAGAGTTGACGCACCCGTTTCTGCACATGACGCTCTATCGCCGTCAGGTGTTCCTCCGGAAGGTTCAACTTGGGATGGCGTTGGAACGAAAATCCGAGCAACCCCCGGAGCTGCCGTGCCTGGACTGGCCCCATGACCTCCCGGCAGACATTCTCAAAGCTGATCCCATAGGCTGTTCCCCGTGTCTTGGCGTAACTGTCCAGGTCCTTCCAATCCTCCGGCATGGCGAAGTTGAACAGCGACAGCCCATTATCAAACACCGGGGTTGCTCCGAGCAACGCACCGTTGTGGTTATCCCGCAGGACTCCGAAGTTGCCGAAGTGCCGGTCCTCGTTGTAGATTACCGCATCGAATACCAGCATACTCTTGATTTCTTTATAGGCTTCCGGTCCCAGCTTTTCATAATACTCCAGGCAGGCTTTCAGTCCGCCCTCCCAGACAATACGGCCAATGGGAATGTACGCTGTGTTGATGTCTGTGAACAGCTTACAGCGGGAGGCGAGGATGCCCTTCCAGTTCTCCAGTTCGTAGCGCACCGCATGCAGGTCCATGGCCTGGGCAATCTGGCTGGCGTAAAACTCACTGTAAGGTTCGTTCCCCGTGTTAGCTGCACCGAAGGTGCCGCCTTTGTACAGGTAGATGCCGTCCCCGTCAATAAACCGCCAGGCTTTGGGCAGCATCCCGTTGATGGTCAGCTCCGGCGAGGTGGTGAAGGCGGCGTCGCTCTGACCGATTCCTGCATAGGCCACCAGGGACAGGATTTCCGAGAACCGATTTTCATATAAATTATACTGTAAAAACTTGCCAATTCCTTGCCTGGCTGTTATAATATTCACCATAAGGCTTTTCTCTTTTGAACTTACATGTTCCACTCTAAACAATAACATATTCAAGGTATTTCATTTTATTGCCATGCAATTAGCAATATTTTGATTTATTTGCAGGTATACGATATCTGTTTAGTAATTGGATTATTTTTTTCGTATCTTTAGTTTGAATAATCAGGTTAACCAATTGTAAAGTAGTCATAAATAAACTTTCTCCTTTATACTTAATTATTAAGAATAGAGATTGTCAGTCAAAGTCAATTATAAAAAGAATAGGGGATAAAAAATGAGAGCACTCAATATTTTGCATATTTCAGATATGCATATTCAAAAAAAGGATGAAAATGAAATTCGGGAAATTGTCGGGAAATTAATTGCTGACATCAAAAATGTGCAGAAAGAAAAGGATATAGCTATTGATCTGATTTGTTTCACGGGAGATTTAATTCAACGAGGCGACATGGCTGAAAAAGGCGAAAATCAGTGGCAGTTAGCTGACGATATTTTAATTACCCCGTTGATGAATACATTAGCTTTGCCCCGAGATAAGTTTGGTTTGATTCCAGGCAATCACGAGGTAGACACTTCCGAAATTTTATTTGCAGTGGAAAAAGGCTTAAAAATAAAAAACTTACAAGATATCAATAATATAGTAGACAATTTTGATCAAAGTTATAACAAGCGCCTCTCTTACTTTTACAGTATCGTTAAGAAACGTTTACCAAATACGAGATTTGGAGATTTAGGATATTCATATAAAAAGCAAATAAACGGATTAAACGTAGGAATTGCCTGCGTCGATTCCGCATGGAGATCGTCCGGAAAGGGAGCGGTGGAAAGGGGAACGCTGTATGTCTCTATAAAGCAAATTCAGCGCTTGTATCGGGAGATCAGTGGCAGCGATTTGACAATCTGCATGATGCATCACCCGGTAGATTGGCTGGAGGATTGCGAAAGTTTAGAAGTCGAAAAAGAACTGTCTAAATTCGATCTTGTGTTACGCGGCCATGTCCATGATGAGGACTTAAAGCAAATCGCCCGCCAAACCTTCAAGACAATATACAGCACAGCCGGAAAATTATTCCCCTTAGATTTTTCGGAAGGTAAAGCTATAGATGGCTACAATGGATATTCGATTTTGAATATAGATCTTGCTGGTGGACAATGTCATGTGTGGGTCCGTACCTATTTTGGTAAAAACCGGAAAGAATTTGATCAGGGTATTAACATCCTCCCCAATGGGGAGCAATACTTTGACCTGCGCCCCGATAACAAGGAGCAAGAATTAAAGCATGATATTATGATCGGGATCAATCAATATTTTTGTAAGATGTCGGAACGGTACACGCTAATAAAGGAAATCGACGCAAAATCTCCAAAGGATTTGAAACAGATATTGGTGGACCCCGTCCTGGCGGAGCAGTCAGAATATTTAAAGGAGAACGGAGATGAGGAAGAAAAGGAAATCAATATCCAGCACATTCTGGAAATGAATGACAATCTATATTTAATTGGCAAAAAAGAAACGGGAAAAACCACTATTTTGCAGCAAATTGGTTTAAAATACAGCGATAACTACGGGATAAAAGAAACAATCCCCATCTATATCAATATGAAGTATTTGCAAAAAGGAGATGACCGGCTATTCAGCAGCACCGCCAGCTTTATTCAAAACAACATTTTGGACAACTTATCCATCAGCAAACAGCAAATTAGAACCCTGATCTCCGCTGGCAAGACGGTCTTTCTGATTGATAATGTCAATCCAAACGACTCTAAGCATACCCGATGGTTAAAGAAATTCATTAGCGTCTATAACAAGAACCGGTTCATTTTTACTATTGAGGAGGATTTTTTCCGGTCCCTAGACATCAAACAGATTCCGGATTACGGTATACCTTTCAAAGCGATTTATATCCATTACATGGGCAAGTCACAGATCCGGGCAATTGTCAAAAAATGGGCAAAGGACCAGGAAAGAAACGTGAACATTGAAGAAACCGTCAATAAAATCAACTCTTATTGTAACCAAATCAATTTTGCAAAAACTCCGTTTAACATCGCGATTTTGATGGTCATTTGGGATAATAATAATGGATATATCCCCCAAAACGAAAGTATTATCATGCGCAATTATCTGGACATTGTCCTTGAAAAATTAGCGCCGGACGAGTCGCTGCGCAGTACTTATTCGTTTGGGATCAAGCAGCACTTTTTAAGCTATATCGCTTATTATATGTATTCCAAAGACGAATACTTTTTCACCCAAGAGGAATTTGAAGCGCTGGTTCGAAATTACCATCAGCAAAAAGGATATCGTTTATCTAAGAGCAAATTTGATACCATCTTTTTTGAAAAAAATATTTTGTCAAGATTTGATGAAAATGTCTTCTTTAGCCATACCAGCTTTTTGGAATATTTTCTTGCTTTATACGCCCTTGATCATCCAGATTTCTTAGAGGAAATCACCCAAAAAGGCAAGCGTTTCAATTTCAGAAACGAGATTTGCTTTTATTCTGGGCTCAGTCAGGACTGCTCGAACCTGCTGGATGCTTTTTCGGAGGACATTATTAGCACCATTTTAGAACGTATGGATTTGATTGACAGCCTGAATAAAATCCAAATCATCACGGAATTTAAAATGGAGAGGAATCAGTTCATCGCCGATCTCAAAAAAAACCGACCCACCCAGGAGCAAATCGACCTTGTGCATGATAAAATCTTTCAATCCGAAGAGGTTTCTCCAGCCGAAATAAAAAAGTCCGAAATAAAAAAGTCCGAAACGAAGAAGTTCGAAATG
>JAAVHG010000075.1 GCA_014799855.1 Oscillibacter sp. | reverse complement strand
GACTTTTCGACAGCCTGAGCAAGTTTTTCAGACCTTCAAAAAGTTCTGAAAAACTTATGATTGAAAGCGAAAGGAACCCCTGATGGGTTCCTTTCGCAGCTATCTTCCTTTCCGAATAAACGACTCCAAGCGTTTTTCGTTATTTCGTCCTTTTTCCTTTGATTTGATCTTTCAGGAAAAAAGGAGTACAATGGTTCCACCCTGGAACACGACAAAAGCGTTAAGCCTCTGCCCTGCGGATACCGCGTCACCGCTGCGGGCAGAGACTTCCACACCCGTGCCAGGATACCACGTGACTAGAGGAGGCCGTTGGATGGAACAGACTGTGGATTACGGCAGGCTTATGGAGCTGCGCAACAGGAAAAACCGCTTCACCCGGAAGCTGGGAATCTCCCTTACCGCCCTCTCCTCCGGATACGCCAAGGTGGAAAAAACCGTGGAGGAGGACGATTTGAATCCTCTGGGCCGGCCACACGGCGGCCTCTACTTCACCATGGCGGACAACGCCGCCGGGTCCGCTATGGCCGCCCGCGGCTATATGGCGGTGACCATGAACGCCAGCTACAGCTTTCTCCGCTCCGCCGATCTGGGGGACCGCCTCACCGCCGAGGCCCGGGAGATCAAAGCGGGCAGGACCGTCTGCGTCTACAGTGTGGAGATCCGAAACCAGAAGGACCTGCTTCTGGGGACCGGAACCTTTACCTTCTTTCAATTAGAGGAAAAAATCCAGTTTTAACGAAAACGGCCCGGAGCGTTTGCGCTCCGGGCCTCTGTATTTTTACTTCTTAAAGCTGTCCTTCAAGGATACGCTGCGGTTGAATACCAGACGTCCCGGCTTCGAGTCCCGGCTGTCGGCGCAGAAATAGCCCAGGCGCATGAACTGGAACCGGCCGCTGGGGGCCGCGTCCGCCAGCCCCGCCTCCAGCTTACAGCCGGTGAGAATTTCCAGGGAATGGGGGTTCAGGCACTCGATAAAATCCTTGTCCGCCCCGTCGGGAGACTCGTCGGAAAAGAGGTTGTCGTAGAGCCGGACCTCGGCGTCCACGGCGGTGGAGGCGTCCACCCAGTGGAGGGTGGCCCCCTTCACCTTCCGGCCGTCGGCAGGATCGCCGCCCCGGCTGTCGGGGTCGTACTCACAGAGAATCTCCGTTACCTGCCCCGCATCGTCCTTGACGCATCCCGTACAGCGGATCAGATAGGCCCCTTTCAGCCGGCACTCCGGCCCGCCGGGGTACAGCCGCTTGTACTTGGGCACTGGGGTTTCCAGAAAGTCGTCGGCCTCCACCCAGAGAGTCCGGGAGAAGCTGACCTCACGGGTCCCGGCGGCGGGATCGACGGGATTGTTCTCCACGGAAACCGTCTCCGTCTTCCCCTCGGGATAGTTGGTGATGGTCAGCTTGACGGGACGCAGAACCGCCATGACCCGCTGGGCGGTTTCGTTGAGATCCTCCCGGAGGCAGTGCTCCAAAAAGCCGTATTCCACCACGCTGGCGGCCTTGGCCACGCCGATGCGCTCGCAGAAATTCCGGATGGACCGGGGGGTGTAGCCCCGGCGGCGGAGGCCGCAGAGGGTGGGCATCCGGGGATCGTCCCACCCAGAGACGCGGCCCTCCTCCACTAGGCGGCGGAGCTTCCGCTTGCTCATGACCGTGTGGTCGATGCCCAGGCGGGCGAACTCGATCTGCCGGGGCTTGGCGGGCAGGTCGCAGTTTTCCACCACCCAGTTGTACAAAGGCCGGTGAGCCTCAAATTCCAGAGAACAGAGGCTGTGGGTGATGCCCTCCAGGGCGTCCTGAATAGGGTGGGCAAAGTCGTACATGGGATAGATGCACCACTTGTTCCCGTGGCGGTGGTGGGGCAGATGGTTGATCCGGTAGATCACCGGGTCCCGCATGTTGAAGTTGCCGCTGGCCAGGTCAATCTTGGCCCGGAGGGTCATGGCCCCGTCGGGAAACTCCCCGGCCCGCATCCGTCGGAATAGGTCCAGGCTCTCCTCAATGGGCCGGTCCCGGTAGGGGCTGCGGGCGGGCACGCCCACGCCGCCCCGGTATTCCTTGAACTCCTCCGGGGTCAGCTGGCAGACATAGGCCAGTCCTTTTTTGATGAGGCCCTCCGCCTGGCGGTAGTCCTCCTCAAAATAATCGGAGCCGTAGAAAAAGCGGTCCCCCCAGTCGAAGCCCAGCCAGTGGATGTCCTCCTTGATGGCCTCCACAAACTCCTCGTCCTCCTTGGTGGGGTTGGTGTCATCCATCCGGAGGTTGCACAATCCGCCGTACTTCTCGGCGGTGCCGAAGTCGATGGTCAGGGCCTTGCAGTGGCCGATATGGAGATAGCCATTAGGCTCCGGGGGAAAGCGGGTGTGGACGGTCATCCCCTCAAACTGTCCGCCGGGGGCAATGTCCTCCTCGATAAAGGCGTGAATGAAATTCCGGCCCTCCGCCGGCTCCATGTTCTTCCGTTCCTCTGCCATAGGCGAGTCCTCCCTTGCGTAAAGAATCAAAAACAGGATGATTATACCCGTTTCCGCCTGGAAATGCAAGGGATTTGCGAAATTCATTCCAGAAGCCAGTCCTCCACCACGCCGTCCAGGGCCACGGGCGTCACCGCGCCCCGGATCAGGGCCTCCAAAAGCTCCTGAATCCGCCGCTGGGAGGAGGTGAGATCCCGGACCTCCGCCGTCTCCTCCCCGTAGCGCACCCGAAGGCCGTAGCACTCCTTCTCCCCTTCCAGCTCCTCCGCCAGCAGCTCATAATACACCGGCCTGCCCAGGCATTCCGCCTGCCCGAAGAACAACGCTCGCATCATCGACCCACTCCTTTTGTCAAAGTGTACTATCTTTCCCGGCAAAAGTTGGTCGAATCCTGTCGAATTGTTTAACTCTGTTGAAAAAAACGGCAAATGATAAAAATCCGGCGGATCTGGTCAGTCCTCTCCGCCGGATTCCCGCTGTTCCCCGCAGAACCGGAAAAAAGCCTCCCGGCCGTAGAGGAGGTTCACCGCCTCCAGCAGGCCGTTGGCGCTGAGATGCTCCGGGAGCTCCAGCCGCCGGAGCAGATCCCGGCGTTTGGCGGCGCTGTCCGGCCCGCCGGTAAGGCCCAGGGCGAAGAGATCTGCCTTGCCGACAGGCTCCTCCCCGCTCTCCGCCTGCCGGGACTCGCCGGAAAAGGTGGCGCCGGCCCGCCGGAGGGCCTCCAGCAGCACGGCGGGCTTCATGCCCTCCACCCCCAGCTTTCCCTCCTTGCCGGGGGTCCGCTTACGGCGCTCCTTGCCGGGAACGTCGGGAATATAGGCGTGCTTCACCTTATCCTTGGGTAAGGCCCCTTTCANATAGTTNCGGATGACAAAGCCCGCGCCGTCGCTGTCCGTCAGGATGATCAGCCCCTGCTTCTCCGCCAGCCGCCGGAGAAAGGCCAGCTTCTCCCGGTCGTTAAAAACGGAAAAGCCCTCCAAGGTGACGATGGCCGCGTCCACCACTTGNGCCAGNGCGTTTTTGTCGTACCGGCCCTCNACCACGATAACCTCTTCTATCCGCTNCATCGCCGTTCCGCCCCCAATTGNGTCAGCAGCAGCTTTAATTCCTCNGCCGCNTCCACCCCGCGCTGGCTTTTCAGCCTGCGGTCCAAAACCTGGCACCGCTGTACCGCCCCGGCGCACCAGGCGGCGTCGGNCCGGCGGGCGGCGTCCATCAGCAGGCGGGCGGGNTAGTCGGACTTCATGCCCCACAGCTCCATGAGCCAATAGCGGTCCTTTCCCCCGTCGATAGCCAGACGGGCGGTGTAGATCCGNNGCNGCTNNCCTCCAANNNNCCCCANAATCTGGAANGCGTCCGTCTTCATTTTCAGCAGATCCCCCAATATCCNGGCGGCCTTGTCATAATTGCCTTGGAGCACCATNTCCGTCAGCTTNAANACNTCCGCCGACAGCACCGGCTCCGCCACGGCGTCGATGTCCGCCTGGGTGATCACGGCCCCCTTGGCGTAAGCGCCGATTTTGGCAATCTCCTGGACCAGATTGGTCATAAGGCCGCCGCAGAGGAAAATCAGATATTCCGCCGTCCGGCGGTCAATGCTCTTCCCCAGGGCCTTGAACCTCCTGGCAATCCAGGGGATCANGTCGTCGTCCCCGGCGGGGCGGAANTCCACGACCTCCACATGGTCCTTCAAGGCCTGGGTCAGCTTTTTCTGGACGGCGGTGGGCTGATAGGCCAGAGCGTNGTANACAAAGACCAGGCAGCAGTAAGGGGGCATATCCGCCAGNAGGGCTATAAGCCGGTTCCGCTGGTCCTCCCCCAGCTTGAAGAGGTCCCANTCCGTCACCACAATCAGCGTCCGGTCCGACAGCATGGGCATGGCCTCCGCCATCTCCNTCAGGGNCTCCGCCGTCACNTCCTTCCCCTCCGNCCGGTGGTAGTTGAANGCCTCGCAGCCCTGGGGGATCAGCTTTTTCCGAAGGGACTCCAGGTAATATTCCCGGAGATAGCTCTCCTCCCCGTAAAAGAGGTAAGCGGACCCNACCGTNCCCTGGGCCAGATCCTGTTTCAGTTTTTGAAAGGCCTTTCCGTTTCCCGGGGCCGCTTTTTTCTTGGGCATGGCGCGCTCCTTCTCTAGNGTCTGTTTTAAAACCGTCAAAACGCCGTCTTTGGNCATNTTTTTCCGCTGAGANTGCGTTGATTTGACTTGAAATCCGTCAGGATTCCTGCGTCAAATCGCCTTGCTCAGCCAAAAAATCTACCCCAATCCGGCATTCCGCCGGTTTTAAAACAGACTCTAATGTACAAATCGTTTTTTATTCTNTCCCGCCGTTNAGGGCCAGATGGACGCTGCCGTTCCGATCCGTCCGGTACACGGCGCAGCCCTGCCGGGCCAGCCGGACCAAAACCTCCTCCGTGGGGTGGCCGTAGCGGTTGGCCCCCACGCTGATGACGGCGTTCTCCGGCGTCAGGGCNTCCAGCAGGGCCTGCGAGGTGGAGTATTTGGANCCATGATGNCCCGCNACCAACGCCTCGATGTCCGGCAGGTCATAGGCTTCCAGTAAACGTTCCTCCGTGGCTCCGCCCATGTCTCCGGTGATGAGGAGATCCGTCTCTCCGGCGGAGGCCAGGATGGCAAGGCCCTGGTCGTTGTCCTCNCCCTCCCCCACAGGCGGATAGACAGTCAACANNCCGTTCCCCATGGGGATAGATCGGAGATCCGCCACAAACTCCACCTCCGTCCCCCGCTCCCGGGCGGCGGAGAGGANCACGCTCCGGAGGCCCGCGCTGTCCTCATAGTCCGGCACAAGGAGCCGNTCNACCGGCANGCGGCAGAGGAGGCCCGTAACGCCGGATACGTGATCGTAGTCGTAATGGGTCAAAATCAGATAGTCCAGGCGGCGGCAGCCCATGGACAGCAGCTGGTCCGCCGCCCGGTCCCCGGCGGAAATCCAGCTGTTTCCGCTGCCGCAGTCCACCAGGGCGAAGGTCCCGCCGGAGGCCAGCGCCACGCTCTGACCTTGGCCAACATCCAAAATCACCGCGTCCAGATCACCGCCATACCGGCGGACGCCGCAGACAAGGGTAATCACCAGGGTCAGGGACGCCAAAACCGCGGCCAGGGCATAGTTCCGCCGCCGTCTGGGCTTCCCCAGAGCCGCGGCGGCGAAGAGGAGATAAGCGAACGCCAGCCAGTATTTCAGATAGGGGTTGGTGAAATAGACGGCGTGACCGGGCAGTACCGCCAGCAAATGGGCCGCGCGCAGCACATAGGCAATCAACAGCCGGGGAACGACGCTCAGAACCGCCGCCAGGGCCGGGGCGAAGAAGCTGATCAACACAACGGACAGCCCCAGAATAAACACCAGGCTGGCGGCTCCCAGACAGAGAAAATTTCCCAGAACCCCTACCAGCGGCAGAACGCCGAAGTACCAGGCGGAGATGGGAACGGTAAACACCAGGGCCCCCATCGTAGCGGAGAAGCTGGATATAGCGGCCCGGGCCAGACGGCCCCGCCTCTCCATCCCGCCCAGGAGGGCAGTCAGCCGCCGGGGCAGCCAGAGAAGCCCCGCCACAGCGGCGAAGGACAATTGCAGACTGGCGGCTCTGGCGGCGAAGGGATTAGCCAGCAGAATCACCAGCAGCGCCCCGGACAGGGCGGTAGGCGGGTCGCTGACCCGCCGGAACAACGGCGCGGAGAGGAGAAAAATCAGCATCACGCAGGCCCGGACCACCGAGGGCCTTCCTCCGGCCAGAAGGGCGTAGAAAATCAGCAGCGGGATGGCACATCCGGCTCTGAGACGGCGGCGGTGCTTTCCCGTGAGAAAGGTGGTCAGGGTCAAAAGAAAGCCGCAGTGCATTCCGGAGACAGCCATAATGTGGTACAGCCCCGCCTGGGAAAGGTCGATGAGGGCCTCCTCCGACAGGGTAGACCGGTCCCCGGTCAAAATGGCCGTGAGAAATCCGGCCTCGTCGCCGCTGAACAGCGCGTGAATCCGCTCCACCATGGCCTGGCCCATCCGCAGGGACCACCAGCGGGGAGACGTCATGGTCCCCGGCCCATAGACCGCCTCGCCCCGGCTGTAGGCCAGAAGATACATACCCTTGGCCGCAAAGGTGGTAACAGTGGTATCCAGCACCCGGCCGGAATCCCGCAGCTCCACCGTGGCCGTGACGGTCTGTCCGGGCCGAAGCTCCAGCAGGGACTCGTCTCCGTAAAAGGCGGCCCTGCCCAGGGAAAAGCCTTCCAGCTTTACGGGGACCTTGGCCCCGTAGTCCGTCTTCTCCGCGTAGTCGCAGAGGGTCATCACCATCTGCCGCTCCGTCCCCGCCAGCTCCAGCATGGGCTTCTGCGCCTGCCGGATGAAGAGCCAGTTGTATCCCAGCGCCAGGGCCATGGCCGCGCAGACCACCACCGCCCGCCGCCGGACGGCCCAGGGCAGCAGCATCGCCACCCAGCCCAGGCCAAGGCAGAGAACCGCCGCCGGAAGCTGCCAGTCCTCCGGCAGGAGGAATTGGGCCAGAAAGATCCCCAACCCGAAAGCGGAGGAGAAGACGGCCAGCTTCCTCATTTCCGCTTTTGCGGAGAGGGCTTGTCCGAATGATCGGCCAGCGCACCCCGGTAGGTCTCCGCCTCGTCCAGCAGCTCGCCGGCGCTTTCCAACAGCGCGTCCGTCATCTTGGTTCCTCCAGTGATGCGGGCCAGCTCCGCCTTCCGCCGCTCCCGGTCCAGAAGGACTACCTGGGTAAAGGTCCGGCCTCCCCGCTCTCCCTTTTCCACGGAAAAGTGGGTGTCCGCCATGGCGGCCAGCTGGGGCAGATGGGTGACGCAGAGGACTTGCTTCCGGCGGCTCACCTGGGCCAGCTTTTCCGCCACCTTCTGGGCGGCGCGGCCGGATACGCCGGTATCCACCTCGTCAAATACCAGGGTAGCCACCGCCTCCTGCTCCGCCAGCACGTTTTTCAGCGCCAGCATAATCCGGGCCAGCTCGCCGCCGGAGGCAATTTTGGCGATGGGCCGCAGATCCTCCCCGGTGTTGGCGGACATGAGGAAGCGGATNGCGTCGCAGCCGTCGGGGCCTGGGTCCNTGGGGGTAATCTCAATGAAAAACCGGACCCGCCGCATNTCCAGATCCCGCAGCTCCTGCTGNACCCGCTTTTCCAGGGCGCGGGCGGCGGCCTCCCTGGCGGCGGTCAGGGNGGNNCCGGCNTNNTNTACCGCCGCCTCCGCCTTTTCCCGCTTCTTTTCCAGCCGGAGGAGNGTNTCCTCCGCCGTCTCGATGGCGTCCAGCTCCGCTTTTGACTTGTCCAGATAGGCCAGCATGTCCTCCACCGTGGCGCCGTATTTCTTTTTCAGCCGGTAGAGCTGGTCGCACCGGCTCTCCACGCTGTCCAGCTCCGCCGGGGAGAAGTCGAAGGCCTCCCGCTTTTCCCGGATAATCTCGGCAAGGTCATATACTTCACTCCTGGCTTCTCCCAGGCGTTTCCACAGCTCCAGCATGTCGTCGTCCAGGCCCCGCAGCTCCCCGACAGATTCCTCCGCATCCCGGAGGCGATCCACCGCGCCGGAGACCTCGTCTCCGCCGCTGAGGCAGAAATCCGCTCCCGCCAGGGCGGAGAGGTACTTCTCCCCGTTCCGGAGGAGGTTCCGCCGCTGGGCCAGCTCCTCGTCCTCCCCCGGCGTCAGCTCCGCCCGTTCCAGCTCGTCGATTTGGAAGCGGAGGCTGTCCATCCGGCGGGCCTTCTCCGCCTCGTCCATCTGCAGGGTCCGGATTTGATTTTGCAGCTCCGCCAGCTGGCCGTAGGCCTTCTGATAGAGCGCTAAAGCCTCCTCGGTTCTGCCGAAGCGGTCCAGATATTCGCCGTGGCGCTCCTCGTCCAGAAGCTGCTGGCCGTCGTGCTGGCCGTGGATATTCAGCAGGGCCTGCCCGATTTTCCGCAGCTGGGCCACGGTGATGGGCCGGCCGTTGGCCCGGCAGAGGTTCTTGCCGTCTCCGGCGATCTCCCGCTGCAAAAGGAGGCAGCCGTCCTCGTCCGGGGACGCGCCGATTTCGGCCAGCTCCGGCAGCTCCGCCGGAACGGCGGAAAACTCCCCGCTGACAAAGGCCTTATTCGCCCCGGTGCGGATGATCTCCCGGGAGGTGCGCCCGCCAAGGACCGCCCCAGGGCGTCGATGACGATGGACTTGCCGGCGCCGGTCTCGCCGGTGAGAGCGTTGAAGCCCGGGCGGAACTGGATGTCCGCCTCCTCAATCACCGCGATATTTTCAATGTGCAGAAGCTCCAGCATGGCGCTTTTCCCTCCGTTTTATGGCAGTTAAATCCTGTTTTCTTCGATTTAGGTCTCCGCATCATCCAGATCCCGGTACTTGTCCATAATCCAGGAATACCAGAACATATGGCCCACCGACAGAACCAGCAGAATCCCCAGGACCCAGCGAAGCCAGGTGGGCGGATTCAGCCCCTCGTTAGGTACAATCATCGAGAGAATCCAGGCCGCAAGCAACAGAATCACCCACACAAAGGGGACAATTCCGGCAAAAGGGCCAAAGTGCTTTCGCCGTATACGCCTATCCTGCTCCTCTGCGCGCTTCGCTTTCTCAGTGGCTTCTTTGGATAGAGACCAATGCAGCCCATTGAAAATCATCCAAATGTAGAGGATAAGAAGCTGCCAGCTGAACCAATCTGTCAGCCACCAGACCAACGGGGCGGTAACGGTGATTACTATAGTGAACCAAAACTCCAATTTGTTATAGATTTTCATCGTCAATCCTCACAGAATTTCCTTGATCTCCCGGCAGAAGGCCTCGGCGGACTCCGCGTCCTTCATCACCAGAAACGCCGTGTCGTCCCCCGCGAGACTGCCCACCATATAGGCAATCTCCATGTGNTCCANNGCGGAGCAGGCGGCGCTGGCCAGNCCCGGCATGGTTTTNACCACCACGATATTCTGGGCGCTCTCCATGCTGGTGATGCTCTCCCGGAAGATGGTCCGCAGCTTCTCCGCCACGTTGAGNCGGGTGCGGTTGCCGGACACGGCGTACTTGTACACCCCNCGGCCCACCGGCTCCTTGATGAGGTGCAGCTGCTTGATGTCCCGGGAAATGGTGGCCTGGGTGCTGGCCACGCCCCGCTCCCGCAGACGGGCCAGGAGCTGTTCCTGGGTTTCGATATTTTCCTGGGAAATGATTTCCAGAATCATGGCCTGCCGGTCATTTTTCATCATTCAGTCCTCCTGGCAACATTTTTTGGGCAAAAATCTCGCAAAAGCTCCTCTCNGTCAGGCGGACGAGGCTGGTCACATAGCGGCTCCGCCGGATCTGCACCTTGTCGTCGGCCCGGAGGGCNAAGCCCCGGCTCTCGTCCACAAAGAGGTACACCGGCTTCCGCCCGTTCCTNTCCAGCTCCACCGTCAGCACGTGTTCCGGGGAGAGAACATAGGAGGAAAANCGCATGTTGTGGATGCAGATGGGACACACCACCATGGTCTGGGCCACCGGCTCCACCACAGGCCCTCCGGCGGAGAGGGAGTAGGCCGTGGACCCGGTGGGGGTAGCCACAATCACGCCGTCCCCGGCGATGTCCGCCAGATGGTGGCCGTCGGAGGATATTTTCAAATGGATCACATGGGAGATGGGCCCCTCCCGGATCACCGCGTCGTTGAGGCCCAGATTGGTGTAGATCTGGCGGTC
Source organism: Oscillibacter sp. (assembly GCA_014799855.1). Classification (GTDB taxonomy): domain Bacteria; phylum Bacillota; class Clostridia; order Oscillospirales; family Oscillospiraceae; genus Oscillibacter. Next base: position 7,495 of record JAAVHG010000075.1, on the reverse strand, counting down.
CTCCCGAATGACGGCCACGTCCAGCATCATCCGCTGTTCCACGGTGAAATCCCAGTCCCGCANCCGCCGGAGGGCGCTCAGCTCTCCCGCNTCCAGCTCNGCNACAAACCCAAGTCCCCCCATGTTGATGCCCAGCACNGGGGTCTTGTTGAGGGCTACCAGCTTAGCCAGNTGCAGAATGGTGCCGTCGCCGCCGAAGGTGATCAGAAGATCCGCGTTCCGCAGNTCCTGGGTCAAGGGCTGCACGTCGTATCCGGCGAACAGCTCCTCCCNCTGCTCCCGGAAGGGGGANCANACCACGGTTTCAAAGCCCANNTCCCGGAGGATGGCCTCCGCCGACTTGGTACACTCCATGCCCCGGTCCCGGTTGGGNTTGGGGCAGAGGATGATTTTTTTCCGGTTTCCCTTTCCGCTCATGAATGGCCTCCCTCCCCTGTCAGCCGCTGGTGCGACNTTTCCACCAGGGCGCGCAAATCCAGCTCCGGCGGCTCNTCCTGNCCCTTNTACAAAAAGCCCAGGTACTCAATATTGCCCTCAGGCCCCCGGATGGGGGAATAGGTCAGCCCCAGGACCGTAAAGCCGGAGCCGNCGGCGTGNTCCANAAAGTGTTCCAGCACCTCCAAATGGACCGCCGGGTCCCGGACNACGCCCTTTTTCCCCACCTTCTCCCGGCCCGCCTCAAACTGGGGCTTCACNAGGCACACGGCNCNGGCCCCGTCCCGCAAGCGGGCGAACANCGGCGGCAGAATCAATTTCAGCGAAATAAAGCTCACGTCCACGGAGGCGAAATCCAGCGGGTCCGGGATCTGCTCCCCGGAGAGATACCGGGCGTTGGTGCGCTCCAGGCACACCACNCTGGGNTCGCTCCGNAGCTTCCANGCCAGCTGGCCGTAGCCAACGTCCACGGCGTAGACCTTGGCGGCCCCGTTTTGCAGCATACAGTCGGTAAANCCCCCGGTGGAGGCCCCGATATCGGCGCAGACCGCGCCGTTNAAATCAATGGGAAAGGACGCCNTGGCCTTTTCCAGCNTCAACCCGCCCCGGCTCACGTAGGGCATGGTTCCCCGGATNTCAATCTCCGCCTCCCGNNGAACCGCCGTTCCCGGCTTGTCCACCCGGCGGCCATCCACGAAAACCTGCCCGCTCATAATGGCCGCCTGNGCNTTNTGGCGGCTCTCCTGAAGCCCCCGCTCCGTCANNAGNACGTCCAATCTCANTTTACCGNTCATGGCTCAGGGCCTCCTTTACNGCGGCCGCCACNCCNGCGGCGTCCAGGCCGAAACGGNGCTCCANCTGGTCCACNCCGCCCTCCGNGGCAAAGGCGCCTTTTANATTNTTTAANATCAGCCGNTTGGGGCTNTGNCCCCGCTCCGACAGCAGGGCGNNAATCCNCTGGCCCACNCANCCNTCNTTAAAGNNNTCNTCNAGGACCAGCAGAGTNNCGGGCGTTCCCAGCACNCNGGAGAGCTCNCCGNNNTCCAGNGGNGCAATGCGGTTCAGCTTCACCACGGCGGCGTGGATGCCGTCCCGTTCCAGGGCCTCCGCCGCCTCCAANACATGGTTGACGGACANNCCGTANGACAGCAGGGTCACGTCCTCCCCCTGGCGCAGCCGGACNGCGGCCTGACCGGCGGTATCCTGCCGGAAGGCCCCCTCTCCCCCTCGGGGATAGCGGACCGCCACGGGGCCCTCGCACTGAAATAGGGCCTGGCGGAGCATAGTCCGCAGCTCCTGAAAATTAGCGGGACAAAGGACGGTGAAGCCGGGGATCTCCGAGAGAAACAGGGCGTCGAAGCAGCCGTGGTGGGTCTCCCCGTCGGCGCCAACCAGACCCGCCCGGTCCACTCCCAGCACCACGTGAAGGCCCTGCAAGGCGATATCGTGGATCAACATATCGTAGCTTCGCTGCAAAAAAGTGGAGTAAACGGCGAAGACGGGGATCATCCCCTGTTTCGCTAATCCCGCCGCCATGGCGGCCCCGTGTCCCTCGGCGATAGCCACGTCAAAAAACCGCTCCGGAAAGGCCTTGGCAAATCCGGTGAGTCCGGTTCCCTCCGCCATAGCGGCGGTGACAGCGCAGACGCGGGGGTCCTCCGCGGCGCAGCTCTCCAAAGTTTTGCCGAAGACGGCGGAAAAGCTCTCCCCTGCGGGCTTTTTCAGCAGGCCCGTGTCCGGGTCAAAGGGGGACACGCCGTGGAATTTCTCGGGATTCCGCTCCGCGTAAGAGTAGCCCCTGCCTTTGACGGTGTGGACATGGACCACTACCGGGCAGGCCAAATCTCTGGCCCATTCCAGCACATGGCAGAGCCGGTCCAGGTCGTGGCCGTCGATGGGTCCCAGATAGGTGAAGCCCATGTCCTCGAAAAAGGTGCTTCCCGGCCAAAGGGCTTTTTTCAGGGCGTTTTTCAGCTGATGATTAAAGCGGTAGAGGCGGCTCTTGATGGGCTTTCGCCCGAAGAGGCTTCGATACCACTTTTTGAAATGGTAGTAAGCGGGCTTGGTGCGAAGCCGCGCCAAATGGGAGGTCATGGCTCCCACATTCCGGTCGATGGACATGCCGTTGTCGTTGAGAATTACCACCAGAGGCTCTCCGGAGGCTCCGGCGTTGTTCAATCCCTCATAAGCCAGTCCTCCGGTCAGGGCTCCGTCTCCTATAAGTGCCAAAACATTGTAATTCTTATGTTGTAAAGTTCTTGCCCTTGCCATTCCCAGGGCTACGGATACGGAGTTGGAGGCATGTCCGGCGATAAACGCGTCGTGGACGCTCTCCCTGGGCTTGGGAAAGCCGGAGAGGCCGTCCAGCTGACGGAGGCTGTCGAAGCCCTCCTGCCGGCCAGTGAGAATTTTGTGGACATAACACTGATGGCCCACGTCGAAAATCAGCCTGTCGGTCTCCGTGTCAAAGACCCGGTGAATGGCCACGGTCAGCTCCACCGTCCCCAGATTGGAGGCCAGATGCCCGCCAGTTTGGGAGACATGATGGATTAAAAAGTCCCGGATCTCCCGGCAGAGGAGCGGAAGCTGCTCCGGCGCAAGCGCCTTCACATCAGCGGGAGAATGTATGGTTTCCAACAGCAAAAAACGCCCTCCTCTCTGGGCCGAAAGCGCCCCCAGAAGACGCTTTGAATAATATATAGTGAAAAGGAAAACCCCTTTACAAATCAGGCATGAAATCAGCGCCGGTGAAATAAGGACAGGAAGCGTCCGGCCCAGTAGACCACTTTGGTGCTNCGNTTCATAGCGAAGGTCTTTCCCAAAGCCTTTCCGCCGATGGTCAGGCCGGANACCANGGCGGTAACGCCTACGGAGATCAGGACNGTCCGGAAGTTGAGGGCTCCNTGGATACGGGCGGCNATGACAGCGCTGGTAGTGCCGCTGACGATGCCGCAGATATCGCCCACCACGTCGTTGCAGACGCTGGACACCCGGCTGGCGGAGCGGAGCAGGGACAACGCCTCCTTAGCCCCCTTTACCTTCCGGGAGGCCATGGAGTGAAAGGGCTTCGGGTCCGCGGCGGTAACGGCCACGCCGATGATGTCGAAAACGATGCCCAGGAGGATGAACAGGGCCAGAATCAGCAAAGCGATCACCACGCCCGCACCCTCCAGCATTGACTCCGACGCCAAGCTCAGCGCTGCGGACAGGGTAATCGCCATGGTAACGACCTGAATAAGCCAGCGAAGCTGTGAGGGTTCAGACCCCTTTTTCTTTTTTTTCGGCTGGGGCTTACCCAAAAAACCGCCTCCAATGATNAATATATTGTCCTTTTCTNCCGGGNTTGGTAGATTTACCTCNTGANGTANGGAGAAATTCAACCACAGCGGGGTTAGAGAGGGTTCACTTCTTNAAGTGAGGGACNNCCCGCAATCGTGCCGCAGGCGCGGAGCNGTATGTTGAAGGGTTTACATNCTTCTTTGGATNTAGGGCTTGGCCNTGGGGATGGTTCTCGCCCTTNCGGGCGGGGAGGCTTTGTGACCAGCGATGGCTAGTACATTCCACCCCCCATTTTCTCTCTTTCTGNGCGCAGAAAGAGAGAAAACGGGCCGTGGACGGTCCAAAAGAGAGAAAGACGCTGGCCGAAACGGCCCAAAGGGCCTTATCGGCCAAATTACGGGGGATGTCTGTCGCGCAGTACCCTGCAACCGAATTTCCCTGCGGCCAGGTGCGTCGAACTCTCTTCTACGAATNACCTCCGTCCCGCATCTGATANTNTTGACTAAGGCCGTTGGTGCTTATCGAATTGCTCTTCTTCTCTTTCCGCTGCCGCTAATATNGAGGAATTCTAATAAATCTCCGTTAATTTAGTCCTTTACCCCCAGCGTACCCTAAAATGGGGCCCCCGCGAAATCCGCAGATTTCGNGGGGAGAGCCGGAGGAAACGGAGCAAGCGGAGCTTTCGGCTTCAGCCGGAAGCGCAGCGGCGTAGTTTTCGACGGCGAGCGGCGGCGGGAAAGGTAAATCTTACGGCTTAGGTCCGGGCTGGATTTCCCCGGAGGGCACCCCTCGTTGCCGATGGGGGCGGTTCCCCTTTCAGCCCTCCGGCGCGGCGTCGCCTTCCGCGCTGCCCGACTGCCACTTAGTCCGCACTGCAATCCCTTTCCCGCCTCTTGATGAACAGCCTAGGTGTTTTCCACTGCAGTCTGTCCGTTTCTTTAGCCTCTTTTGCAGACAGGGTTTCAAGGAGCAGGGGGCCGCCAGTCGTTCCGGCCGGAACAGAGACGGCCTGGCCTCCCATCCACCATGCCCACGCAAGGCAGGCTACGTCTGTACACAGCGTTACGGCCCTGATGGACCGATGCACCGCATTACAGGTTCCCAATCTGTTTCGTACGCGGGCCGGAAATACCACGATGGGAGTACGTCCGCGCACAAGAACAGGTCTCCACNGAAACAGGGTCGGGGGATCCATGCCATTGGAAATCGCCCTGAGTCCGCAAGCGCGAAAACCGCGCTTCCCCCCAGCACCCACCCAAGACTGGGCGTCTCAAGCAGGCACCACGGGTTTCATCGATGTGCCCTTCAGAGGATTTTTAGGCCCTCCCTAGGAAACGGCAGATCTGACTAGAATACTGCGCCGCCGGGAAACAGTATACCACTCACTTTTTAAATATACAATATATTCCGTATATTTTCTGTATNTTTTTTTGCTTCCCCGGCNTCAGTTCTCCCGCTGGGCAAGGCTGTCCGCCAGGGCCGTCAAAAAGTCCGTGCCGCCGGGCCAGGAGGCCTTGCGGAGGGCGTTTTTGGCCAGCTCCGTGTANTCCTGGACCCGCCTGCCGCACTCCTCCACCCCNAGGAGGGTGACATAGGTAGTCTTATGGTTGGCGGCGTCGGAGCCTACGGACTTNCCAAAGGCTTCGTCGGTAGAGGTAACGTCCAGNATGTCGTCCCGNATCTGGAAGGCCTGGCCCAGGTTGTCGGCGTATTCCATGGCGGCGTCCATGCAGGTATCCTCCACATTTTGNTGGATCATGGCCGCGGCCACGCCCATCATNCAGGCGGCCCGGAGAAGNGCCCCGGTCTTCCTGGCGTTAATCTCCGNCAGCTCCTCCAGAGTGCGGGGNCCGCCGTCCCCCAGGGTGTCNTGGTACTGCCCGCCGCACATGCCGGAGAGGCCCGCCGCCTCCGCCAGAATGTTGGCCGCCATGCCCTTGCACAGCCAGATGCCGGGACTGCCCACGCTTTCAGCGGAGAGGACCGTCTGGAAGGCCGCCGCCTGCAAAGCGTCCCCCGCCAGCGTGGCCGCGCACTCCCCAAAAGCCTTGTGGCAGGTGGGCTTTCCCCGGCGGAGATCGTCGTCGTCCATGCAGGGCAGGTCGTCGTGAATTAACGAATAGGTGTGGAGCATTTCCACGCCGCAGCCGAAATCCAGGGCCTCCGCCATGGTTCCCCCGGCGGCCTCGCAGAATTTCACGGTCAGAATGGGGCGAATCCGCTTTCCCCCCGCCAAAAGGCTGTAGCGCATGGCCTCCGCCAAACCGGGGCCGGGGAAAAAGTCCCCCAGCCGGGCCTCCACCATCCGGCGGGCCTCTTCCATCTCTCTCACGAAATCCATGTCAGCCCTCCTCCCCTTCCCCGAAGGGCATCTCCACGGGCGCGCCGTCGGGTCCCTTCATCAGCTTGACCACCTGCTGCTCCGCCTGATCCAGCTGGGTGGAGCAGGCGGAAATCAGCTTGGCCCCCTCCTGAAACAGGGCCAGGGAGTCCGCCAGCTGCACGTCCCCCTTCTCCAGCGCCGCTACAATCTCCTCCAGCCGAAGGAGCTTTTCCTCAAAGGTCTGTTTCTTCGCGCTCATCACATGGCCTCCATTTGTCATTTTTTGTATTATAAAATGGAATTATATTCTATTATTTTGTCCCATTCTTCCCCGGACGGCTGTATGGCTTTTCCACCACGGCGTCGAAGCCGCCCTTTTCCAGGGTGACGGACACCCGGTCCCCGGCGGAGATATCCCGGTAGGATTTGATGATCCCGCCATCCCCGTTCCGGGCCACGGCGTAGCCCCGGCCCAGGACCTTTAAGGGGCTCATGGCGTCCAGAGAGGCGGACAGGGCGGAAAACCTCTGCCGCTTCCGGCTCAGCTGGGCCTGGGCCAAGTCCCCCATCCGCTGCTGCAAATGGAGGAGGTCCATTCTCTTGTCCTGCACCACCGCCAGGGGGTCCCGCATCACCCGCTTGCCGGACAGCTCCGCCAGACGCTTCCGCAGAAGCTCGATCCGCCGGGCCTCCAGCTTTTCCATCCGGCTCTCCGCCCCCCGGAGGAAGCGGCCCAGCTCCTCCTGGTCCGGCACGGCGATCTCCGCCCCGTTGGAGGGCGTGGAGGCGCGGGCGTCCGCCACAAAGTCGGCGATGGTCACGTCCGGCTCGTGGCCCACGGCGGAGATAATGGGGGTCTCGCAGTGGTAGATGGCCCTGGCCACCCGCTCGTCGTTGAAGGCCCACAGGTCCTCCATGGAGCCGCCGCCCCGGCCGGTGATGATCACGTCGCCAATCTTCCACTTGTCGGCGTACCGGATAGCCCCGGCAATCTCCGGCGGGGCCTCCGCCCCCTGGACCCGCACGGGTAAAAGAATGACCTTGGCAATGGGAAACCGCCGCCGCAGAATGCGGATCATGTCGTGGACCGCCGCCCCGGCGGAGGAGGTGACGATGGCGATCCGCTCCGGATAGGCCGGCAGGGGCTTTTTGTGGGCCGGGTCAAAGAGGCCCTCGGCGTGCAGCTTGGCCTTCAACTGCTCGAAAGCCGCCGCCAAATCCCCCACTCCTTCCGGAGTCAGGCTGTCGCAGTACAGCTGGTAGGCCCCGTCCCTGGGGAAAACCGTGACTCGCCCGGCGGCGATCACCTTCATGCCGTTTTCCGGCCGGAACCGGAGCCGGGAGGCCTGCCCCCGGAACATGACGCACCGGAGTGCCCCCTCCTGGTCTTTCAGGGTAAAATAATGATGCCCGGAGGGATACATCTTGTAGTTAGATAGCTCGCCCCGGACATAGATG
>JAAVHG010000074.1 GCA_014799855.1 Oscillibacter sp. | reverse complement strand
CCCCGACAGCATTATACCGCATTGTGCATCGAATAGCAAGGTACTGCAAAAAAGTACCGTACTTTTCATTTCTTTGTACCATGCTATAATGGCGGAAAAACAAGGAGGTTCCGCTATGCACTACACGGGAACAATATGGAGGCCGCCCTACGAGGCCGCATCGCTGCTACTTGAAGCCACGGTGGGCTGCACGCATCACCAATGTAAATTTTGTACGCTCTATAACGGCCTGCCGTTCAAATTCAGAATGCCGCCNTTGAAGGATCTGGAAAGCGATTTACANGAGGTACAGCTTTGGAGTACGGACCCCATTTCCATACTGGCGGCCCGTTTGCAGGGAATACCCAGGCCGGAGCGCATTCAGCGGGCTTTTTTGACCGGGGCGAATCCCTTTGTATTGAGGTATGAACGGCTTATGGCCATNGCCGGACTGATCCGGCAGTATGTTCCCTCCATTAAAACGATAGGGTGCTTTGCCCGGATTACGGATATCGGGCTCAAGTCAGACGGNGAATTGGCCGCGCTCCATGGGGCCGGATATGACGGCCTGACAATCGGGATCGAGACTGGCGATGACGAGGCCCTGCGGTTTATGAATAAAGGCTATGCCGCCGCCGATATAGTGGAGCAGTGCCGGCGGTTGGATCAGGCTGGTATCCATTACAGCTTTTTCTATTTGGCTGGCGTCTCCGGCGCCGGCCGGGGCGAACTTGGTGCAAAAGCGACAGCCAGCGTTTGCAATCAGCTGCACCCGGTATTGCTTGGCGTCAATATGCTGACCATTTACCCGGATTCTGCGCTTTACCAGGAAATTCAGCGCGGCAATTGGAAGGAAGAAAGTGAGCTGGAAAAATACAAGGAAATCCGTACTCTGCTTAACGGCCTGACAATATTTACCCGGTTTGCCGCCTTAGGCGCGTCAAACGCTTTCCAGCTTCAAGGAACCCTGCCGGAAGACAAAGATGCGCTGGCCGCAACGCTTGATACCATCCTGGAAACCGTGCGGGAGGAGGAGCTGCGAGAATACCGCGGGAATCTTCCCCACCTGTGAAAGGGAAATGCTCCTATTCGGATGTTCCCCGCATCCTTTCCTCATAATCCCGGAGGGAGGCCAGGGCCTCCTTGGACATGGGGAGAATCACCAGAATATTGAAGATGGTCATCAGACCGATGCCCACATCTCCCAGGTCCCACACGAAGGTGTAGGCGGCGAGGCCTCCGATGAACAGCATCACCAGGGCCAGGATTTTGTATCCGGTCTGGGAGGCCCAGTTGTCCCCGAAGAGATAGGCCACGTTGGACCGGGCGTAGAAGAGGATGCCGATGAAGGTGGAGAAGCTGAACAGCCAGAGGATCAGGGCGATGAACACCACGCCGAACCGGCCCAGGTGGTACTGCATACTGGCCTGTAAAAGATCCATGCCCTCCAGCCCGGCGGTGAACTCCTGGGGCGTCACCAGCATGATAAAGGCGGTGCAGCTGCAAATGACAATGGTGTCGATAAAGACGCCGAGAGCCTGGAGCAGGCCGGTCTTGGCGGGATGGTCCGAGTCCGCCGCGGCGGCGGCGCAGGGGGCGGAGCCGGAGCCGGCCTCGTTGGAGAAGAGGCCCCGCTTCACGCCGTTCATCAGCACCGCGCCGAAGCCTCCGGCCACCGCCTGCCGGAGGCCGAAGGCCTCCTCAAAAATCCGCTGAAACACGGAGGGCAGCACCCGGACGTTCATGCCGATCAGCACCAGGGTAATGACAAAATAGCACACCGCCATAATGGGCACCAGCACGTCCAGCACCTTCACCGTGGCGTTTTTCCGCAGCACGATGACGGCAGACACCGCCACCAGCACCACCGTCGTCCACAGGGGCGGAATGGCGAAGGCGTTTTTAAAGGCGGAGGAGACGGAGTTGCTGATGACCTGGCTGATGCCGCACCAGCAGATAAGGCCGGAGATAGCAAAGAGGACGGCAATTACGGAATAGCGCCGTTTTTCGCCGCCCCTCTGGCGCTCCGCGAAGCTGTGGATATAGTAGGCCGGACCGCCCCGCCAGCCGCCGTAGAGGGGGTCCCGCTCCTTGTATTTCTGGGCTAAGGCGGCCTCGATAAAGGCGGTGGAGGAGCCAATCAGGGCGGAGAGCCACATCCAGAGCACCGCTCCCGCGCCTCCGGCGGAGATAGCCGCTACCACGCCGATCAGGTTTCCCATGCCCACCCGCGTGGCGGTGGAGACGATGAGGGCTTGTACACCGGAGATAGCGGAGCCGTCGCCGCCGGTTTTCCTCTCCACCGTGATCCGCAGCATTTCCGGGAAGAGCCGCACCGGCAGGAAGCGGGTGCGGATGGTGAAGTAGATGCCGGTGGGGATCAGCAGAACGACCAGCAGGGAGACTCCCACGCTGCCGCCTCCCGGCAGGGGAATGGTGACGAGATCGCCCCATAAAAAGCCGTAGACAGCGGAAATGACGCCGATAATGGTATTCATAAGCCCTCCCCGCCGCCGGAGCCCTCCGGCGGCTTGTGTTTTCTCTGCCTATACTATATAATGTATCCGGGTATTTGTAAAATGGAACATTTCAATTTGAATCATAGAAATATTAAATGGAAGGCGGGAGCGGGGTGGATCTGAAAAACCTGAAAACCTTTTTATATGTGGCGGAGCTGTCCAGCTTCACCAAGGCGGCGGAGCGGCTGGGCTTCTCCCAGCCCACGGTGTCCTTTCAGATCAAGCAGCTGGAGGAGGAGCTGGACGCCCGGCTTTTCGAGCGGGTCCGGCGGACGGTGAAGCTGACGGAGGAGGGCAGGGCGGTCCTCCGCTACGCCTACCGCATGGACCAGCTGACCACCGAGCTGGAGCGGGACCTCCGCCCCGGCGGCGAGGTGTCGGGCCGCGTGCGGCTGGCTATGGCGGACTCCCTCTGCGGCCAGATGGACGGAGCCTTCCGGGATTTCTGGCGGCGGTATCCCCAGGTCCGGCTGANCATCANNGCCGCCGGGACCGGGGAAATGTTCCGGCTTTTGAACCGCAACGAGGTGGATTTGGTGCTGACCCTGGACGGCCGGATCTACGACGCGGAGTATACCATCGTCCATGAGGCGCGGGAGGGCGTCCATTTTGTGGCGGCTTCGGACCACCCTCTGGCGGCCCGGGAGCGGGTGTCCATCCGGGAGCTGGCGGAGCAGCCCTTCCTGCTGACGGAAAAGGGCATGAGCTACCGGAGGCTGCTGGACGAGGGGCTGGCGGCCCGGTCTCTGGAGATCGCCCCGGTTTTGGAGACGGGAAACGTGGGGCTGGTGTGCCGTCTGGCGGAGCAGGGGGCCGGGTGCTCCTTCCTGCCGGACTACGCCACGGCGGAATCCGTGGCGGCGGGGCGGCTGCGGCGGCTGGCGGTGGAGGATTTTGAGATCGACATCTGGAAGCAGCTCCTCTGCCACCGGGACAAGTGGATCTCCGCGCCCATCCGGGCGGTGATGGAGTGCTGCAAGGGGATTTAGGGAGGCCCTTGGGAAAATTCTTCCTCCGGTCCGGTGAAATTTTTCCGGAATTTTGGGAAAAATTTTGAAGAAGGCGGTTGACCCAGGGAATTCTCCGTGCTATAATACCCATTACCTGTGAAATGGGGCTTTGTCGTTGTGCGCTTTTTCGCTTTTCGGCGCCGGGACGGGCCGTCATGGAGGCAGGGAGGCAGTCGGTATCCCCGGCGGGCCTGTCAATGGCAGGAATGACCGGAGACGATACCAATAATAAGGAGGTGCCGTTAGATGCGCGTAAAAGTCACTTTGAGGTGCAACGAGTGCAAGCAGAGAAACTACAACACCATGAAGAACAAGAAAAACACCCCGGACAAGCTGGAACTGAACAAGTATTGTCCCTTCTGCAAAAAGCACACGCCCCACACCGAGACCAAGTAATGAATTTGAGAAAGGGCGTGTAAGCGTATGGCAGAAGAAAAGAAGAAGAAAAAGGACCGGGGCCTTTGGTTCCGCGAGATGAAAAGCGAATTGAAAAAGGTTGTGTGGCCTAACCGCCAGACCGTGGCGAAGAACACCGGAACGGTGCTGCTGTGCTCGGTGCTGATCGGGGCCTGCATCTGGATCTTCGATTTTGTGGCGGTTTCCGCCGTGGATCTGATCCTGCACGTTTTCGGCGCCTGAGGGTGAGCGAAGATGGCAGAGAGCGCCAAATGGTATGTGATCCACACCTATTCCGGCTATGAGAACGCGGTAAAGACCAGCATCGAGAAATTTGTCACCGGCCGGGGCATGGAGGATAAGATTCTCCGCATGGAGATCCCCATGGAGACCGTGACGGAGGTCACGGAGTCCGGCGCCTCGAAAGAGGTGGAACGGAAGGTCTTTCCCGGCTACGTGCTCATCAAGATGATTATGAGCGACGAGACGTGGCATCTGGTTCGCAACGTCCGGGGCGTCACCGGCTTCGTGGGCTCCGCCAACAAGGCCATCCCCCTCTCCGAGGAGGAGGTTCTGGCCATGGGCATGGAGAAGCACGAGATCGTGGTCCGCTACAAGGTGGGCGATCACGTCCGGATTATGGACGGACCCCTGGCCAGCTTCACCGGCGTCGTCGAGGCGGTGGAGCCGGAGAAGAACCGGGTCAGCGTTATGGTTTCCATGTTCGGCCGGGAGACCCCGGTGGAGCTGGAGCTGGACCAGGTAGAGGTTCAGAGCTGACAGAAGTGGGAGGGACCCGAACGGCGGTCCCGCCAGAAACGGGCGCGTCCCGTTACCACATTTTTTAAATTAGGAGGTGCTGCTAAAGTGGCACAGAAAGTTACAGGCTATGTAAAGCTGCAGATCCCCGCGGGCAAAGCGACGCCCGCTCCCCCCGTGGGCCCGGCCCTGGGCCAGCACGGCGTGAATATCGCCGCCTTCACCAAGGAATTCAACGAGCGCACCAAGAACGACGTGGGCATGATCATCCCCGTGGTCATCACCGTCTACGCCGACCGCTCCTTCTCCTTCATCACCAAGACTCCCCCCGCGGCGGTCCTGATCAAGAAGGAGTGCAACATCGAGTCCGGTTCCGGCGTGCCCAACAAGACCAAGGTAGCCACCATCTCCAAGGCCTCCATCCAGAAGATTGCCGAGATCAAGATGAAGGATCTCAACGCCGGCAGCCTGGAAGCCGCCATGAGCATGATCGCCGGCACCTGCCGCAGCATGGGCGTTGTGGTGGAGATCGGAAGGC
>JAAVHG010000073.1 GCA_014799855.1 Oscillibacter sp. | reverse complement strand
CACCAGCTGGCGGCGGTAGGCCGCCTTGCCCAACGCCTCGTTGCTGGCGGAGAGGTTGCCGATAACCGCCGCTCCCATCTGGGCCATGTTCACCGAGGGGGAATCCGGGGACCAGAGGTCCTCGCAGATCTCAAAGCCCAGCCCCAGCTCCGGAATTTCCTTGCACCAAAAAACCTGCCCCGCGCCAAACAGCACCGTTTGCCCGCAGACGTTGTCCACAAAATAGGGCTTTCCCTGGGGCGCGGGGGAGAACCAGCGCTTTTCGTAGAACTCGCCGTAGTTGGGCAGGTGGGTTTTGGGGACTACGCCGAGGATTTCGCCTTTTTGTATAATTGCCGCGCAATTATACAGCTTATGTTCCACGCGCAGGGGCAGGCCCACCGCCGTGACCACCTCCAAATTCCGGGTGGCCTCCAATACCGTGGACAGGGCCTGCTCCGCCCCCCGCAGAAGGGTCTCCTGGTAAAACAGGTCCCCGCAGGTGTAGCCGGTGAGGCCCAGCTCCGGCAGAACCAGCACCTTGACCCCGGCCTTTTCCGCCGCCCGCATCATGGTAAAGGTCTGCTCCGCGTTATAGTCGCAGTCCGCCAGCCGCAGATTGGGCGCGCCGCAGGCCACGGTAATGAATCCGTCTTTCATCTCGTCAAGCCTCCTTGGAGAAATGTGGATTTACCCGTATTGTATACCGTTTTTCCGCCGTTTACAAGAAAAGGGACGAAAAAACTTATCCCGGTTTTGCCGCAACAGACAGTTGCTGGACGGGGACCGGGCTGTGTGGTACAATACAGGGAAAAGGAGGCGCGGATATGGAAGTCAAACTGGAAAGCAAAGACGTTTTATGGAAGCTGAGAACGGAGAAGGGCCTGTCCCAGGAGGCGCTGGCGGACAGGCTCCACGTCACCCGGCAGGCGGTGTCCCGCTGGGAAAACGGCGAGACGGTGCCGGGGCCGGAGACGCTGAAGGAGCTGTCCAGGCTGTTCGACGTGTCCATCAATACCCTGCTGGGCAGTCCCCGGACCCTGATCTGCCAATGCTGCGGGATGCCCCTGGACGACTCCTCCATCAGCCGGGAGAAGGACGGGACCTTTAACGAGGAATACTGCAAGTGGTGCTATGACGGGGAGAAATTCGTCTACTCCTCCATAACGGAGCTGACGGACTTCCTGGTGGAGCACATGACGGCCGGAAACTGGACCAAGGACCAGGCCCGGGCCTACTACGAGGCCCAGCTTCCCAAGCTGAACCACTGGCGGAAGGATTGATACTAATCTTCCATAGAAAGTAGACTTTCTATGGAAGATGGCGACGCCGCGGGCGCCGCCCATTTGCGCAGGGGCGCAAATGCCGTCTCATACANACTTCAACGCGCNNNNGGCGCTATAAAAAGNAGACGNTGTCTACTTTTTAATGAAGTCTAGTATGAGCCTCCCGCCGGAGGCAGAAACGGAAAAGCGGANACAAAAAGACCCGCCAAAGGCGGGTCTTTTTGCTGTGTGTGTTTAGGAGGGAGAAAACGCATCGGGTTGGGAAGTCCCTTTGCATGTTTATAAAATACCGGAGAAACATGACGGAATTATGATATTCGTGTGAACAATTTGTAAAGGTTCCCAAACCGGCGGAGAAATCCGGGGTTTTCTCCCCCTCCGCGCTTGTCCGGTGCGTGCGCGGCGCGTTCGCCTTTTTCGGCGGAGGCCGGGATCTATTGAANTTTCCGGCTCTNCTCCACGGCCATCTCGTCGCAGCGGTTGTTGTATTCGTTCTCGGCGTGGCCCTTGACCCAGTGGCAGCNGACGGNGTGNACCTCCGTCAGGGCCAGGAGCTTTTCCCAGAGGTCCGGGTTCAGGGCGGGNTTTTTGTCGCTTTTNACCCAGCCTTTCTTCCGCCAGCTCTTGGCCCAGCCCTTTTCCAGAGCGTCNACCACGTATTTGGAATCCGACCACAGCTCCACGGCGCAGGGCTCCTTCAACAGGGACAGCGCCTCGATGACGGCGGTCAGCTCCATGCGGTTGTTGGTGGTGTGGGCCTCGCCGCCGGACAGCTCCTTTGTGTGGGCCCCGTACAGCAGCACCGCGCCCCAGCCGCCGGGGCCGGGNTTGCCGGAGCAGGCCCCGTCGGTATAGATGGTGACGGTTTTCATGAGAGAACCTCCCGTAGTTTTGGAAATCGCCGGATACCCCATGGAAATCCGGCGGCGGTTGTGGTACAGTGGAGAAAAAACAGCGGAGGGATTTTGCCGTGAAATGGACCGCCACACCTTATATTTTCCNGCTTCTTCTCTGCCTGTTTCTCTGCGCCTGCCAGGGAAACCAGGCCGGNAACGCCGCCCCNCAGCCNCCGGCCCAGCCGCCGAAAACGCCGGAACAGCTCCTGGAGGAGCAGATCGTGGACGATNCCCACGACGCCTTTCTGGTGGATACCGGCGGGGAGCGGGGAACGCTGCTGATTACGGCGGANCTGGCGGCGGAGAGCAAGGGCGAATTCGGGACCCGGGATATTACGTTTTCCGTCTGGGACCCGGCGGAGATGGGGNAACCCATGCAGACCTTTTCAGAAGAGTTTATGATGGGCGTCGCGCCGGAGTTTCATCAAGTGGTGGACGCCAATTTTGACGGCTTCCGGGACTTTGGGTATCTTTTTCACATGGGAAACCAGCCCAGTTACTGCCGCTTCTGGCTCTGGGACGAGGAAGAGGNNCAATTTGCCTACTGCGCGCCCCTNNTCGNNATTTCNNNGCCNGTNTTTGACCCGGAGCGGCAGNTNNTCACCGGNTGGGCCCGCAGCAGCGGGGCCGGCGACGGCGTCAGCACCATTCACCGCTGGGNNNATGGGGAGCTGGTGTGCGTGCGGCGGGTTGAATCGTTCGCCCCCTGGGATGGGCGGCCCGCCGTCGTCAAAGCGGAGGATCGGATAGACGGCGAACTGCGGCGGGTCTATTACGNGGAATTTCCCTGGNCCGGCGANGAGCCGGAGGGATGGGAGGCCTGGCGGCGGGCGCATAGCGCGTGGTGCGATCCGGACTACCACGGGGAGCCATGACGGGACTCAGGAGTAGCGTTTATCCAGAATCGCCACCACGTCCGCNAAAGCCCCCTCCCGGGCGTGGGACACGATGACGGCCCCGCAGTCCCGCACCGCCGGGATGCAGTTGGCGGGGGCNAAGCCCTGGGCGGCGGCGGTCAGCATGGANATNTCGTTGGCCTCGTCCCCCACGCAGTACACGTGGTCCATGGAGATGCCCAGATGCCGGGCCAGGCGGCGGACCATGCCTCCCTTGCTGGCCCCCTTGGCGGTCATCTCCAGGAGGAGCTTGCCGGAGAAAATCAGCTCATAGTCCCCGGCCCAGGGCTGGGAACGGATGTAGGCGGCGATCCCCTCCAAGGTCTCGTGCTCCGCCTCCCAGAGAAGCTTTCCTATGGGAAGGGGTACGTCCAGCAGAGAGGGCATTTCCGTAACGGCCGCCTGGGTCAGCCGCTCATGCTGGCGCACGATGTCGTTGGGCCGGACGGCGTGGATGGTGTTGCCGATGTGGTAGGCCTCCACCGCCGCGCCGGGGAAGCGGTCCAGAATCTCCTGCCCGCGGGCCCGGGAGGACTCGTCCAAAACGGCGGCGTCCAGGTAGTCCCCCTTTTGAAAATCATACAGCGCCGCGCCGTTGCAGACCACGCCGGGGGCGTTCATGGGCACCATGTCCACATACCGCTGAAAGGCCGCCATGGCCCGGCCGGTGGCGATGGCGAAGCGGCCTCCCTCCGCCATGAAATAGTGCAGCGCCGCCCGGTTTTTCTCCGGCATTGGCGGCACCGGACTGCCGGTGCGGAGGGCCTCCTCCGTGTAAACCAGGGTGTTGTCAAAATCGCTGGCCAGCAGAACGCCGGTGAATTTTCCCATAATCTGCCTCTCTTTCAGACGCTCAAAAGCCCCGCCGCCGGAATCCCAGACGGCGGGGCAGATTTAAAATAACCGTATGTTGATGGCTTGTGTTTCCAAAAACGGGCCTTACTCCCCTTTCGGCGGGCCGCCCTTTCCCCGGCGGCGGTTCCGGTAGTAGGGACGGCGGCGTTTCTCGCCGCCTCCGCCCTCGCCGCCCCGGCTCTCGGCCTTGGGCTGCTGGAACTGCGGAGGCTTGGGGGCCGCCTGCTTGGGACGGCCGTCGCCCTGCCTGCGCCCGCCCTGGGGGGACTGGGCGTTCTGGGGCTTTCCCCCGCCGCCGGTGGTTCCGGCTTTGCCGCGGCGGCCTCCCCGGTGCTTCCGGCGGGTCTTGCCGTCGCCGCCGATCTCCTGGCCCATCTTCTCCCGGACGGGAGCGTCCTCCATGGCGTATTCCATATAGAAGGGGGTGGAGAAAATGGGAGTCTCGAAGGCCTCGTCCTCCCGCTCCTCCACAAACCGGGCGGGGCGGTCGGGAATCTCGATGCCCTCCCGGCTGCCCTTGCCGTTGCGGAGAAGCTTGATCTCACAGCTCCGGTAGGTCTTCAGCAGGTCGTTGGGCCCGGCGGAGTCCAGGCTCACCTTCACCGTCTCCCGCAGAAGGTCCACGCTCTTTACGTTGCCGGGGCCGTCGGGTGTCTGGACGAAGGACTCTACCTTGGGCATCCGCTTGGCGGCGTCCTCATAGGCGTTCTGCTCATATTTCAGACAGCACATCAGCCGCCCGCAGGTGCCGGAGATTTTCGTGGGGTTCAGGCTGAGGTTCTGAGTCTTGGCCATTTTGATGGAGACGGGGAGGAACCCGTCCAAAAACTGGGAACAGCAGAAGGGCCGNCCGCAGATGCCCAGGCCCCCGATCATCTTGGCCTCGTCCCGGACGCCGATCTGGCGCAGCTCAATGCGGGCCCGGAACACGGAGGCCAGATCCCGCACCAGCTCCCGGAAGTCCACCCGGCCGTCGGCGGTGAANTAGAAGATNATTTTGCTGCCGTCAAAGCTGGCGGANACGTTNACCAGCTTCATTTCCAGGCCGTGGCCGGCGATTTTCTTCTCGCAGATGTCAAAGGCCTCCCGCTCCCGCTTCCGGTTGTATTCCACCGTGCGGCGGTCGCTGTCGGTGGCCATGCGCAGCATGGCGCAGAGGGGGCGGACGACAGCGTCGTCCTCCACCTCGTGGTTTCCCTGGGTGCAGGTGGCGAACTCCGGCCCNTGGGCCGTCTCCACGATCACCTGGTCGCCCATNTGCACNTCGNNCCCCTTGGGGTCGAAGTAATAATTNTTGCAGCCGCCCCGAAAGCGGACGCTGATCACTTCCGTCAAAGGATACCCTCCAATTCCACCGCCAGAGCCCCCAGCACGTGGCCCACGCCGACGTTGTAGGCGCATTCCCGGCGGTACTTTTCCAATATCTCTATTGTGCGCATAATTTGCCGTTTTGTCAAGGATTTCGTGAGGATCAGGGCCAGATCCCGGTCCTCCGCCTCCGGCGCCCGNCCGTACAGGGCGGTCAGNGCCGCCGCCGTGATTGTCCGGCACCGGGCCAGGGCCTCNTCCAGCTTTTCCCTGGCCAGCTTGTCCCGTTCCAGNCCCACCGCGGCCCGGACCACGGCCCCCCGCTTCCNCTTTGCCAGNGCCCGGAGAAGGGANTCCGCCGCCTCCGGGAGNGGNTCTCCCTGGNCGGGGGCGGGCCGNGGCTTCAGCTCCACGCACCGGGAACGGAGGGTTTGCAGTACCTGGCTGGCGTTTTCCGCGCAGAAGAGGAAGGCGGCATAGGGCGGGCCCTCCTCCACTACCTTTAATAANACGTTTTGGTCCTGCTCCGTCAGCAGGGCGCAGTCGGGGAAGAGGTATACCTTNCNGGCCCCCTCGTTGGGCTGGACGTAAGCGTCGGCCCGNATGNCCCGGACCCGCTCCACCGGCAGGAGNTTTCCNCCNTTTTCCGGCAGGACCGCAATCACGTCGGGGTGAATCTGCTCAAAAACCTTCCGGCAGGCGGGGCACACCCCGCAGGGCCGCTCCCCGGGGGATTGGCACTCCATNGCGGCGGCGGCGTACCGGGCCGCGGACAGCAGATCCCCGCCGCCGGTAAACAGCANGGCGTGGGACAGGGCGTTNCTCCCGGCGGCCTCCCGGATGTGCAGGGCCGCNGGGTCCAATGNGTCAAAGGCCATACGCGGCCCTCCCTTCCAAGGNTTNTCCCGCCACAGGCGGATGAGGCCATTATAGCATCAACGGGCAANAAAGAAAAGTGGAAAACAGCGGGACNGGNCCGGTTAAACGGTGATTTCGATCTGGTTTCCCTCGATTCCTATGATACAGCTTTCATAATATCCGTCTCCCGTGGTCCGCGGTCCGCTGNCNACGCGGTATCCGTCCCTCTGGAGGACAGCGGTCAATNCGTCCACCCTCTGCNGGCTTCCCACGCTGAAAGAAATGTGAATATANCCTGTNCGNTCCAAGGCGTTTTCCGCGTNCCGCANCTCCGGNTTCTTCATGATTTCCAGCCGCGCTCCACTGTCAAAAGTGAGAAAGTATGAGCGGAAGCCGGTTTTGGGATTGTGGTATCCGCCNTTNGCGGAGGCGCACAGGTANTTCACNAAAAANTCNTTCGCGCCCTCCAGATCATGTACGTACATCGCCACNTGGTCGATTTTCATAAAATACCTCCGAAAACCAAATTCCGCCTGCGGTGATTGTCACGGCAAAGCGTGGAAATATATCCTGTAAACCATAGCCATCATAGCACAGGCGCGGGGAGGATTCAACCGGTTTTCCGAAAATCCGGATACCCCGTCCGGGGCGGCGGACGCGCCTCCGCCGTTCCCGGGGGCGTTTGCGCACGGCGGACAAGCGCCGCCGGCGGGCCGGGGTTTTTCCAGGTCAGGCCAAAAAGAGCGCAAACGCTTACGCTCCTGGGAGGCCGGGCTCAGGCAAAATTCCCCTCCTCTCAGGAAATTCTTGTGAAAGATTGCCAGAAAATCGGCAAAATGATTGAATTTTTCCGAGCTTTCTTATGATATTTATGTATTGTTTTCCAGAAATTGTTCCATTATAATAATAAGGCTAAAACTCCCGCGGAAACGCTTGCCTGAAGAGTTGTCCGTCTGTCCGCGGGGCGCGACAAAAAAACGGAGGTATGAAAATGAGCAAAAAGTACTNCTANCTNTTNNCCGAGGGCAACGNNNACATGNGNGAGCTNCTGGGCGGCAAGGGCGCCAANCTGGCCGANATGACCAACATCGGCCTGCCCGTTCCCCAGGGCTTTACCATCACCACCGAGGCCTGCACCCAGTATTACGAGGACGGCCAGAAGATCAACGACGGCATCATGGCCGAGATCATGGAGTACATNGAGAAGATGGAGTCCATCACCGGCAAGAAGTTCGGCGATCAGGAAAATCCCCTGCTGGTCTCCGTCCGTTCCGGCGCCCGGGCCTCCATGCCNGGCATGATGGACACCATCCTGAANCTGGGCCTCAACGAGGACGTGGTGGCCGTGCTGGCCCGGAAGTCCAACAACCCCCGCTGGGCCTGGGACTGCTACCGCCGTTTNATCCAGATGTACTCCGACGTNGTNATGGAAGTGGGCAANAAGTACTTNGAGCAGCTCATNGANNAGATGAAGGAGNCCNNNGGCGTCACCCAGGACGTGGAGCTGACTGCCGACGACCTCAAGGAGCTGGCCGGCCAGTTCAAAGAGGAGTACAAGGCCAAAATTGGCCAGGACTTCCCCACCGACCCCAAGGAGCAGCTGATGGGCGCCATCAAGGCCGTTTTCCGCTCCTGGGATAACCCCCGTGCAAACGTTTACCGCCGGGATAACGACATCCCCTACTCCTGGGGCACCGCCGTTAACGTCCAGTCCATGGCCTTCGGCAACATGGGCGACGACTGCGGCACCGGCGTGGCTTTCACCCGCAACCCCGCCACCGGCGAGAAGAAGCTCTTCGGCGAGTTCCTGACCAACGCCCAGGGCGAGGACGTGGTGGCCGGCGTGCGGACCCCCATGCCCATCAGCCAGATGGCCGAGAAGTTCCCCGAGGCCTTCTCCCAGTTTGAAAACGTCTGCAAGATCCTGGAGGACCACTACCGGGATATGCAGGACATGGAATTCACCGTGGAGGCCGGCAAGCTCTACATGCTCCAGACCCGCAACGGCAAGAGAACTCCCGCCGCCGCTCTGAAGATCGCCTGCGACCTGGTGGACGAGGGCATGATCGACGAGAAGAAGGCCGTGGCCATGATCGAGCCCCGGTCCCTGGACACCCTGCTCCATCCCCAGTTTGACGCCCAGGCCCTGAAGGAGGCTCCCCTGGTGGGTACCGCTCTGGGCGCTTCCCCCGGCGCCGCCTCCGGCCGCATCGTCTTCACCGCTGAGGACGCCAAGGAGTGGGCCGCCCGCGGTGAGAAGGTGGTTCTGGTCCGCCTGGAAACCTCTCCCGAGGATATCGAGGGCATGAAGGCCGCGCAGGGCATCCTGACCGTCCGGGGCGGCATGACCTCTCACGCCGCTGTTGTGGCCCGCGGCATGGGCGAGTGCTGCGTCTCCGGCTGCGGCGACATCAAGATGGACGAGGAGAACAAGAAGTTCGAGCTGGCCGGCAAGACCTATCACGAGGGCGACTGGCTGAGCCTGGACGGCTCCACCGGCAAGATTTACGACGGCGCAATCCCCACCGTGGACGCCGTTATCGGCGGCGAGTTCGGCCGGGTTATGGGCTGGGCCGACAAGTACCGCCGCCTCCAGGTCCGCACCAACGCCGACACCCCCCACGACGCCGCCCAGGCCCGGAAGTTCGGCGCGCAGGGCATCGGCCTGTGCCGCACCGAGCACATGTTCTTTGACGGCGAACGCATCCAGGCTATCCGGGAGATGATCTGCTCCGATACCGTGGAGGAGCGGGAGAAGGCGCTGGCCGTTCTGGAGCCCATGCAGCAGGGCGACTTCGAGGGCATCTACGAGGCTATGGAGGGCTGCCCCGTCACCATCCGCTTCCTGGACCCGCCCCTGCACGAGTTCGTGCCCACCGAGGAGGCCGATATTGAGGCCATGGCCAAGGATATGGGCAAGAGTGTGGAGGATATCAAGAACATCATCGCCGGCCTCCACGAGTTCAACCCCATGATGGGCCATCGCGGCTGCCGTCTGGCGGTCACCTATCCCGAGATTGCCGCCATGCAGACCAAGGCCGTCATCAAGGCCGCGCTGAATGTGCAGAAGCGCCATCCCGACTGGAC
The DNA here is from genome assembly GCA_014799855.1 of Oscillibacter sp. Taxonomy (GTDB): domain Bacteria; phylum Bacillota; class Clostridia; order Oscillospirales; family Oscillospiraceae; genus Oscillibacter. The sequence continues at coordinate 6,863 of JAAVHG010000073.1, read as the reverse complement.
CATGGTTCCCGAGATCATGATTCCCCTGGTTGGCGAGGCCAAGGAGCTGAAATTTGTCAAGAGCGTGGTGGTGGACACCGCCGACGCCATCATCAAGGAAGCCGGCTCCGACATGAAGTATAAGGTCGGCACCATGATCGAGATCCCCCGCGCGGCCCTCACCGCCGACGAGATCGCCAAGGAGGCGGACTTCTTCTCCTTCGGCACCAACGACCTGACCCAGATGACCTTCGGCTTCAGCCGCGACGATGCCGGCAAGTTCCTGGGCGCCTATTACGATCACAAGATCTACGAGAGCGATCCCTTCGCCAAGCTGGACCAGATCGGTGTGGGCCGTCTGGTGCAGATGGCCGCCAAGCTGGGCCGCGGCTCCAATCCCGACCTGCATCTGGGCATCTGCGGCGAGCACGGCGGCGATCCCACCAGCGTGGAGTTCTGCCACCGCACTGGCCTGGACTATGTGTCCTGCTCTCCCTTCCGTGTGCCCATCGCCCGTCTGGCCGCCGCCCAGGCCGCCATTAAGGACGAGGCCTGAGTTTGCCGCGGGGCACGGCGGTTTATGCCGTAACGGGCAATAAGCATCCACCCGCGCCATAGAAAAATACGGCCCTGCATCGTAAGATGCAGGGCCGCTTTTTCATCCCTTCCAAATACTTAACCGCTTAGCATGGACCTATGGACGCCTCACTCTTCCTCGTCGGTGACAATCAGGCCATAGCCGCCGGATTTCCGCTTGTAGACGATGCAGAGGCTGTCATCCTCGCTGTTGCGGAAAACGAAGAAATTGTGGTCCAGCAGATTCATCTGCAAAATGGCCTCTTCGGCGCTCATGGGCTTCACGGCGAAGCGCTTGGTGCGCACGATGGGGAACTCCTTCTCCTCGGCGATCTCAAAATCGTCCACCGGGGCGGGAGGCGGGAAGCCCTCGCTGCGGAGCTTTTTGGCGAGGCGGGTCTTGTTTTTCAAAATCTGGCGCTCAATATATCCCACCGCGGCGTCCACCGCGCCCCGCATGTCCCCGTCCGGGGCCTCGGTTTGGGCGCGGAGAAGGGTGCCGCTGCCGCGGATGGTGAGCTCTACGCTGCAAAGGTGATTTTTCTCCACGGAGAAGGTTACGGAGGCGCTGGTGTTATCATCCCCGAAATACCGGTCCAGCTTGGAGATCTTCTTCTCGGCGTAGTCCTTGATGGAATCGTTCAAGGAGACTTTCTTGCAGGTGTAAGTGTACTTCATTGGGATCGCTCCTTTCGTGTGGGAGGGAGACAGAGGGCCTCCCTTTGTCTCAGTATAACACATCTGTCACATTTTGCAAAGGGGGAAAGGAAAAACTTTCTAACTTTATGTGATTTCGACAAAACTTGTGGAAATCCGACAAACTCTCCTCTTGCAAAAGGGGTCCAAGATGGTGTAAGATAATCCAGGAAGCTTTCCAATATCCCACCCGCTTGGGCCGCGCGGCGCACCAAAGCCGTGCGGCCCCTTTTTATCACGCCCTACACAGGCACGGGCGGGGTGGCGTCTGCCCGCTTGCGATGAGGCTCACGTGCGGGGCAGAGGCCTGCCGCTTCCGGTGCCTATTTGTGCGGGTGAAGGTCTGCCGCTTTCAGTGCCTATTTGTGCGGGCAAATACCCGCCGCTTCCAGTGCCTGCTTATGAGTAAAGTCTTGCCATAAGGACCAAAATGGCAAGACTCCCGGTAGAACACCAAGAGTTGGATGTGGGGCCTGACCTCCTGGTCAGGCCATTATAGGCCAAAGGGTCTTGCAAAACTCCCCATAAACCGGAAAAATTTCACCGGGGGCCGTAGACCAGCTCCACTATTCCATCATCTACCTGAGTGCGGGTCAGGTTCAGCTTGATTTCCTTGGGGATCGCCTCAAAAAGCCGGATACCGGAGCCCAGAATGGTGGGAATGACTGAGATATCATATTCATCAATCAGCCCGGCCCTGATCAAAGGCTGGATAATCGTTCCGCCGCCGCAGATCCAGATCCCCCGTCCCGGTTCCCGCCGCAGCCGCCGGACAAGCGCGCAGGGGTCCTCCCCCACAAAGCGAACGCCGTCCGTGGACGGCAGGGTCCGGTGAGTAACCACATAGCTGGTCAATGCGGAATAGACCCACTCCTCCGGCGACAGCTCCGTGGCAATCTGGTGGTAGGTGTTCCAACCCATTACCACCGTATCGACGCTTTCCACAAAAGCGGAGTACGCGTCGGGATTTTCCGATCCGCCCGTCTGGCCCCTCAGCCAATCCACCTTCCCCTGGCCGTCTGCGATGTACCCGTCCAGGCTCATGGCGATGTATAAAACCACCTTCCGCATAATTTCCCTCCCATTCTTCACAAATCCATTCCAGTATACCACAGCCGCCGCCGGGATCAACCGCCTTTCGGAGGGTCGGGCCCCTGCCGCCTGTGTCTTGACAGTCAAAACCGCCAGTGATAAAATGGCAAACGAAAACCAGCGGCAAGGAGGCGGAAGGTATGACAGTGGAAATCAGGCCTTGGACCCTGGCGGACGCGGCGGATCTGGCGCGGGCCCTTTCCAACAAGCGGGTTCAAGACAATCTCCGGGACGGACTGCCCTTTCCCTATACGGAACAGGACGGCAGGGACTATATCTCCGCCATGCTGGCGGCGGATAAAAACGAGACCTTCGCCTTTGCCGTCACGGCGGAGGGCCGGGTGATTGGCAGCATCGGCGTATTCCGCCCGGGAAACATCCACAGGCGGACCGCTGAGCTGGGATACTATATCGCGGAGGAATACTGGGGAAAAGGCGTCATGACCAGCGCGGTCCGGCAGATATGCGCCTATGTCTTCGCCAACAGCGATATTATCCGCATCTACGCCGAGCCATTTTCCCATAACGCTGCCTCCTGCCGGGTTCTGGAAAAGGCGGGCTTTCGCTATGAGGGCACGCTGTTGGCCAACGCCGTCAAAAACGGCAGGGTGATCGATATGCGGATGTATGCCCTATTGAAAACGGATACCAACGAAGAAAGAAGGACTCTCACATGAAAACCGGACTGGTGTTGGAGGGCGGCGCCCTGCGTACTATCTTTTCCGCCGGGGTGCTGGACGCCTTTTTGGATACCGGCCTGCCCACACCCCACTACACCGTAGGCGTTTCCGCCGGAATCGCCTATGGCGTCAGCTATCTTTCCCAGCAGAGCCGGAGGAATTTGAAAATCGTCACCCAATTTGCCGGAGATTCCCGCTATATGGGCGTGCGGAACCTGGCCAGCCGGAAAAACCGGGCCTATTTCGGCTTGGAATTTGCCTATAATACCATCCCAAATGAGCTGATCCCCTTTGATTACGATACCTTTGAGGCCTATCCCGGCACGGTGGAGGCGGTAGTGACCAACGTCAACACCGGGAAGGCGGAATACCTGCCCGTTCCCCGGCGGGACGAGCACAATCTCCTTTTGCAGGCCACCTGCGCCATTCCCTTTATGTTCCCCGTCATTGAGGTAGACGGCCAGCCGTATCTGGACGGCGGCTGCGCCGACCCTATTCCCTGGCGGCACGCCCTGGAAGCCGGCTGTGACCGGGTGGTGGTGATTCTTACCCGGGAGCGGGACTACCGGAAGGAGCCGGGGAAGTCCATCCGCCTGGTGGAGAGGGCTTTCCGGAAGCACCCGGAGTTTGTGGAGGCCATGCGGCAGAGGGAGGCCCGGTACAACCGCTGCCGGGAGGAATTATTCTCTTTGGAAAAGACCGGAGAGATCCGGGTCATCACTCCGGAGGACACCCTGGGCTGTTCCCGGACGGAACGGGACACGGACACTCTCCGGGCCTTGTGGCAGGAGGGCTATTTTGCCGGCCGGGCCGTATCGGCGGATATCCGCCGCTTCTGGACGGCGGAGGCGGTTTGAGGAGAGGACTCCGGCGGAAGAAAAAAATTATGCGGGGCCTGACCAGATAGTCAGGGCCCCGCAATTTCTTTAATGGCATGATCCCAAATCATGCTGAACAACCTCCATCACCAGTCTTGTGCCCAGACAAAAGCTGCCCTGAAACCTTACCTCGGTTTCCGTCGCGGCGGCTTGGGCCTGTTCGTCAATGATTTGATTATGAAATTCGGAGCTGGAAATACTGGTCCCGTCAAAGGTAGCCCCCCGATCCGGCACACGGAAAAGTTGCAGTTGCTGAAATAGGGGCCGCTTGTAAGAAGCTGTATTCATAAGCGTTTGAGCAGAGCGTGGAAATGAGAAATTATTACCATCATTTCAGCGGAGGAAACGGAAATCTCATAATCTTTACTGAGGCGTCTGGAGTGATTGAGCCAGGAGAGGGTGTGTTCAACCACCCAGCGCCAAAGGGGTCTTTCCCATTGGTGGGGCTTGATTTTCTCCGAAATATCAACGTCAAGTCCGAGTTGTTCTTTTGTATCAGAAACGAAAGTGCCCCGATATCCGGCGTCGGCGCAGAACTTCTGAATAGATGGATACCGCTCATACGCTCGTCTTGTGGTAGATATCCCGCCTTTTGTGTCATGAATATTAGCCGCATGGACCACAACAGACAGCAAACAGCCCAGCACATCCACTACGATGTGCCGCTTTCTGCCTTTTGTTTTTTTCCCTCCGTTCATTCCACGTTTTTCGCTGGCTGCTACTGTTTTCACACTTTGGGAATCAATGACCGCGTAGCTTGGACTCTCCTTGCGTCCGGCATTTGTTCGTGTCTTTTTCACAAGATGCTCCAGAATTTTATCCCACAGCCCACTGATCCGGGCACGGCGATAAAAGCTGTATACTGTTGAATATGGCGGAAAATCATGAGGTAATTGTCTCCATTTACACCATGAGTCTACCAAATACAGTACTGCATCCGTCAATTTCCGTTTGCTCCACGTGCAGTTCCGCATCCCTGTATATAGGGGGGCAATCTCTTCCCACTGTTCATCTGTCAAGTCGCTTGGGTACGACTCTCGTTCTTTTTCTTCCATGTCTTCATTTTACCACGGCCTTTTCCTTTTGTGAATACAGATTCTAACTTTGAATTGCACCGGTGCTGACCGTTTTCTGGAGTAATACCCGCCCAGTATACTTTTTATTGGAGAGCATGTCGATGGCTTCCCGATTCCATCTGGATTTGCCTGTGGGGGAGAGAATGCCCTGCCGCTCCAATCTGGCAGCAATTTCCCCCAAACTATTGCCGATAAGATACTGTTTAAATATCCAGCATACCACTTTAGCTTTGTCTGGATTTATCAACAACTCCCCTTTGAGGCTGACTGTATATCCGTAGCATTTACGATGGGCCATCTTGGAACTGCCATCCTGAAAACCTTTCTGCAGGCTAGTTTTAATTGCTTCGCTTTTCTGTATTGCATTCATTCTGATTTCCCTCCAAAAGAAAAAATACCGCAGTAAGACCACTGCGGCACAACGAGTTTACCATATTCTTTTGCATAAAAGTTGACAAACCAACCCCTTGGTGGTCTGTCAACTTATCTTGGTCCGAGATGGGAGACTCGAACTCCCGGCCTGATGGTCCCAAACGGTTGAACCAAATTTTTTGTGCTTATTTGTAGTCGTTTTTCTTGCTTTCCGCTCGGTTTCAGTTACTCTATGACGGTCTTATATCCACTGTTTCCGGGTGCTCCGGCTCTGGTTGTGGTCAAACATGTGGTCAGAAAGCACTTCTCAGCCAGGCCTGTCGGTCAACGGTGCCCTTGGTTGAGAAGTGCTTTTCTCTGCCCTTTGGATAGGGATATGATACCTCTAAGAGAACCGTTAATCAAGTAGTTTCTGAAGGACAGGCGAATCAGTTTTTAACACGCCATAGACAAAGAACAGGTCAATACGGAATGCGGAAATAGTCCAGGTATTTTTTGAAGCGATCCTGAGCGGTCAGGAATGTATCCGTGAGATAGCCATTTTCATGCCCCCACTCCTTCAAGCCACGATAATAAAACAGCTTCAAATCGTCTTCAATGATAAATGGGACGATACCGTACTTCAGGCATTCCTTGAAAAGGATCAAACGCCCAACTCTGCCGTTGCCGTCACAACTCTGGACATAAGTCAAATACTTTTTTCGGTGTCTACAAAAATGCTTAATTCTGTGAAATCGTCCCTTGAATGGATAAAACTACGCCTTAAATAGTCCAAACCTCCATCAACACTACAACAGCCACATTTGCAAGTAACGAAGTCATGCCTATGTGTGGATTCGATAATATCCTCACATAAGTTGCATTGAATGGCGTTCTTGATAATTCTCTGCATTGCTACCATCTCACTCAATATAATACACCAAATCAGTACCACCAGCGACAAAAAAGAGGGAGTGAACATAATCTGTCATCATCGGCAAAAATACAACAGAATATCCTCGCTGATGGTTGGAGATCCTTTGCCGATATTGGCAAAGAATAGCTCCCAGTATAAGAGCGTACTATCTGCTCAGAAGCCAGGCAATACCGGCAGCGGTGCGTTCCGCCGCATGGTCATAATGATTGCCGGGATTCAGTTGAAACACGGTATCTATCCCCGTGGTCCGGTAGAAATCGCAAATTTCCTCTGTGTCCTGCTGGACGCTCTTCAAGATTGGATTGCGGGTCTTGCTTTCTTTATCTCCCAGCGAGAAATATACGCAGTCTGGTCGAAGTTTTGGCTTGTGAGTAAAAATATACTTCTTCAACTCTGGAAACCATAAGGAACCGGATATGCTGCCCGCACGGGAAAAGATATCTGTCTGGCAGACGGCGTACAGGGCAAATAGTCCGGCCAAGGAGTACCCAACAATCCCCCGCCACGCCGGAATACCCATTAAGTCTTTCTCGACCCTCGGCAGGATTTCCCCTGTCAGTAATCGCAGGTAATCGTCTGCCCCTCCGGTGAACGGCTC
>JAAVHG010000072.1 GCA_014799855.1 Oscillibacter sp. | reverse complement strand
GCGGAGGCCTTGGCCGTGCAGAGCACCGCCAGCAGGACGAACAGGGGGGCCATATGGAACGCACGTTTCAAATGAGACATCATAACGGTCCTTTCTGGTTCTTCTGTGGAAAAGTTACATTTTGTAACCAGATTGTAACATGTTGACACCGGATAGTCAAGCCCTTCCCGCAAAAAAAATGGAGAAAGACCTCAAAAAATTGAAAAACCACTGGGGAATCAAGGGGATTTTCCCACGTTTTCCCTATTTTTCCGCCGTTCCCGGCGCCGTATGTCCCCTATCCGGCAGTTGGGTCAGCACCACAGCCGCCATCATCAGGGCGCANCCCAGGTACTCCCGGCCNGTCATGCTGTCCNGNAGNATAATGGCCCCGGCAATGGCCGCGAAAACCNATTCCAGNCTCATGATCAGNGACACCACCGTGGGATTGGAGTCCTTCTGGGCCAGGATTTGCAGGGTATAGGCCACNCCGCTGGAGAAAACGCCCACATACAGCACCGGCCACAGGCAGAGGGTAAANTCCCCCCAGCTGGGGTTCTCCCAGGCCAGCATCCCGGCGGTGGACAGGAGGGACATCACCAGAAACTGCCCGCAGGACAGCTCCACNCCCTCCACCCTCTGGGTGAAGTGGTCCACGGTGAGAATCTGCACGGCNAAGCACACGGCGCACAGCAGCANGTAAAAGTCCCCGCCGGTGATGACAAACTCCTCGTTGATGCAGAGGAAATACAGCCCCGCCACCGCCAGGACCACGCCCAGCCAGATGACCCGGGGCGCCCGCTTTTTCAAAAANAGGCCNAAGATAGGCACCAGGACAATATACAGCGCCGTGATGAACCCCGCCTTTCCGGCGGTGGTGTTCACCAGGGCCTTTTGCTGGAAGAAGCTGGCAATCGCCAGGGCGGAGCCGCAGCAGACGGCCCCTACNGCCAGATCCCGGCGGTAGGAGGCCGGGCGGGGCGTTTTCTCCCGCCGGACCAGCCGCAGAACGGCGCACAGGACCAGCAGAAAGACAAAGGCGATAATGGCCCTGGCGGCGTTGAAGGTGAAGGGTTCCAGATACTGGGCCCCCACGCTCTGGGCCACAAAGGCGGTGCCCCAGATAAGGGCCGTCAGCAGGGGCAGCAGGTTTTGACGGATACGATTGGTTTTCATATGACTTGCTCCATGTCCAAAAATATGATATACTATAGTTATCAAACTTGAAAATCAGCGGCGGTTGGTTTTCAAGTTTACCCGACTATATATGCCTGCGGCACAAATCCGTATTGTAGCACGGCGGCGGACGGTTGGCAAGCGGCAGATTCGACAGATTCTGTGGAAATAACGGAGGTTTCCATGTTTTTCTTTGATTTAGACGGCACCCTCATTGACTCCAACGGCGTCTGGAAGGACGTGGACCGGACCTTCCTGGCCCGGCGGGGCCTCCCCTACACCCACGCCTATTACGAGGGCGTGGCCCACGTCATCTTCCCCGTGGCGGCCCGGTTCACCAAGGAGTTCTGCCACCTCACCGAGTCCTGCGAGGAGATTATGGCGGAGTGGATGGATCTGGCCCAGGACGCCTACGCCCACGTGGCCCTGAAACCCGGAGTGCGGGCCTATTTGAAGCAGTGCAAGGCCGAGGGGCGGCGGATGGCCCTGGTGACCTCCAGCGTACCCGTCCACTGCCGCACGGCTCTGTCCAATCTGAAAATTGAGAAATATTTTGAGCAGGTGGTGCTGGCCCACGATCTGGGCCTGGAGAAGAAAGAGCCGGAAATCTGGCTGAAAGCGGCGGAGATCTGCGGGGCGGACCCCGCCGGATGCACCGTGTTCGACGACAGCCTTGCCGCCTGCAAGGGGGCCAAGGCCGCCGGGATGCGGGTCGTCGGCGTTCACGACGCCTATTTTAACCGGGAGGAACAGGAGATGCGGACGTTCTGCGACGTGTATATCCAGAGCTTCGAGGAGCTTCTCTGCCCCGCGAAGGACCAGTAGGCCCCCTCCCCCGCCCTTTTGACAATCAACGGTCCTGTCCGTTCCGGCGGGCCGTACCGGCATCCATTCCCAAAAGAAAGAAACTGGTGAACATATGAAGGACTTTAACCAACGCTACGCCGCCGCCCGAAAGGCGGTTATCGCCCGGGACTTCCAGCGGCTGAACCCCATGCAGCGGCAGGCCGCCATGACCACCGAGGGACCCCTCCTCCTGCTGGCGGGAGCCGGCAGCGGCAAGACCACCGTGCTGATCCAGCGGGTGTACAACCTCCTCACCTACGGCCGGGGCAGCGACGCGGACTCCGTGCCGGAGTGGGCCACAGAGGAGGATTTGGCCTTTCTGGAAAGCTATCCGGAAAAGCCTGACGCTATGGAGCGGGACCGGGCACGCCGCCTCTGCGCCGTGGACGTGCCCCGGCCCTGGGAGATCATCGCCATCACCTTTACCAACAAGGCGGCGGGCGAGCTGAAGGACCGGCTGGCCGCCCGCCTGGGCCCCCAGGCCAACGACGTGTGGGCCTCCACCTTCCACTCCGCCTGCGTCCGGATTCTCCGGCGGGATATCGACCGCATCGGCTTTGACAAGGATTTCACCATCTACGACACCGACGACGCTAAGCGNGTCATCAAGGACATAGTAAAGGATCTGAATCTGGAGGAAAAAACCTTTTCTCCCAAAAGCGTCCTGGGGGTCATCAGCTCCGCCAAGGACCAGTACCTGTCCCCGGAGGAGTTCGCCCAGCAGCACCAGTCGGAAAGCGACTGGAAGCTGAGCCGCATCGCCAAGGTCTACGCCGCCTACGAGAAAAAGCTCCGGTCCGCCAACGCCCTGGATTTTGACGACATTATCTTCCACACCGTCACCCTCTTCCGCCAGGAGCCGGATGTGCTGGCCTATTATCAGGACAAGTTCCGCTATGTGCTGGTGGACGAGTACCAGGATACCAACCATTTGCAGTACCTGCTGACCAGCCTCCTGGCCGGGGGGCGGAAAAACCTCTGCGTGGTAGGCGACGACGACCAGTCCATCTACCGCTTCCGGGGGGCCAATATCGAAAATATCCTCAGCTTTGAGAAGCAGTACAAAAACGCCCGGGTCATCCGCCTGGAGCAGAACTACCGTTCCACCCAGAACATACTGGACGCCGCTAACGCCGTTATCCGCAACAACCAGGGGCGGAAGGGCAAAACCCTCTGGACCGACAATGGCGGCGGCGACACGGTGACGGTGAAAACCGCCTTCAACGAGAGCGACGAGGCCGGCTATGTGGTCAGCGACATTATGAACCGGGTGGCCCGGGGAGGCCATTTCCGGGACGCCGCCGTCCTCTACCGGATGAACGCCCAGTCCAACGCCCTAGAATACGCCATGCGCCGCAACGGCGTTCCTTATAAGGTGGTAGGAGGCATGAAGTTCTTCGACCGGGCGGAGGTCAAGGACATGCTGGCCTATCTGTGCGTCCTGAACAATCCACTGGACGATCTGCGCCTGCGGCGGATTGTCAACACCCCCGCCCGGGGCATCGGCGCCACCACCATGGACAAGGCGGCGGCCCTGGCGGCGGCGCAGGGGGCCTCCCTCTATGAAATTCTCCGAAACGCCGATCTGTTCCCGGAATTAAAGACTCCGGCAAAAAAGCTCTTGCAATTCGCGGACCTCATCGACAGCCTCCGCCGGGCCGGCGGTGAGCTGGCTCTGCCGGAGTTTTACGACGCGGTGTGCCAGCAGACCGGCTATGTGAAGGCCCTGGAGGAGAAAAACGACCTGGAGAGCCGCAGCCGTCTGGAAAACGTCCAGGAGCTGAAATCCAACATCCTGGGCTTTTTGGAGCGGCAGCCGGAGGACGCCACCCTCTCGGGCTTTCTGAACGAAATCGCCCTGTATACGGATTTGGACAACGTGGACATGGGGGACGACTGCGTAACCATGATGACCATCCACGCCGCCAAGGGCCTGGAGTTCCCNGCGGTGTATGTGGTGGGCATGGAGGAGGGGGTCTTCCCCGGCTCCTCCGCCCTTTACGANCAGGAGGAGGTGGAGGAGGAGCGTCGGCTGTGCTACGTGGCCATGACNCGGGCCAAGGAGAAGCTGACGCTTCTGAACGCCCGCCAGCGGATGCTGTATGGCCGCACCAGNCCCAATCCCCCCTCCCGCTTTCTGGCGGAGATNCCCGANGAGAACATGNCCTGGCTGGACAAGCCGGGAGCGCCGGGAACGGAGTCNGGATTCGGCNTCTCCGCTTCCGGCNGCTTCGGCGGCTTTGGAGAGGCCCGCGGAAGCTATGGCGGCGGCTTTGGCGAAGCCTCNGCTTCCCGCCGGACTCCCACCGTCCAGCGGCCCGCTTCCAGGGTCCCCTCCCCCGCTTCCGCGCCCGCGCTGTCGCTGAGCCANGGNGACCGGGTGGAGCACACCGCCTTCGGCCAGGGAGTAGTCACCGCCGTCCAGCCCATGTCCGGGGACGCCATGATCACCGTCCAGTTTGACAGCATCGAAAAGCCCAAGCGGCTGATGCTGAAATTCGCCGGAAGCCATATGAAGAAGCTGTAATCCATTACGCGAAAAGCCGCCCGGTTTTCCATGCCGGGCGGCTTTTGTACAATATAAAGGANTTTNTTNNGNANATANNCTACACTTTCCCCGTTTTCCCGGCGGCGCAGTCCTTTTTCAACGGGCAGTCNCCNCACTTGGGAGACCGGGCGGTGCAGGTGTCCCGGCCAAAGAGGACCATCCTGTGGCAGAAATCCGAGGACTCCTTGGGGGGCAGAACCTCCCGCAGCTGCCGCTCNACCTGGACCGGGTCCTTGGANCCGTCGGTNANNCCCAGGCGGCCCGTNATGCGGATGCAGTGGGTGTCGCAGACGTAGGCCGGCTGGCCGTAAACGTCCCCCAGAATCAGGTTGGCGGTCTTCCGGCCCACGCCGGGGAGGCTGGTCAGCTCCTCCATGGTGCCGGGGACCCTGCCGCCGAAATCCGACAACAGCCGCTGGGCACAGAGGACGATATCCTTGGCCTTGCCGTTGTAAAAGCCGCAGGAGTGGATGTACTCCCCCACCTCCTTGGGGTCCGCCTCCGCAAAGCTCTCCAGGGTGGGAAACCGGGCGTATAAAGCCGGAGTCACCAGATTCACCCGCGCGTCGGTGCACTGGGCGGAGAGCCGGACGGCGAAGAGCAGCTCGTAGTCCTTCTGGTACTGCAAGGAGCAGAGGGCGTCGGGGTAAATGCCTTTCAAGGTTTCGATAATCCGCTTCACAGCGGCTTTGGACATCATGGCGATCACCTCTTTCACCATTAGAATACCAGAAAATCCCGCCTTTGAAAAGGGACAGGGCAAAATTTCGGCAAAATTCTCACGTCCGGTGGAAAAACGCCCGCACCTCTCCCGCCTGATAGAGGGACCCGCAGGCGCAGATTACGTCCTCCGGTCCGGCCTCTTCCAGGGC
>JAAVHG010000071.1:1218-12337 GCA_014799855.1 Oscillibacter sp. | reverse complement strand
AGTGGCGAAGTTCAACGCCGGCGGAAAGCAGCTTGCGAAAAAGGACTTGGGCGCTATCTTCATGAACTACGGGCTATGTGTATGTGGCCCAAGTAGCCATGGGAGCGGGCCAAGCGCAGACCCTGCGGGCCCTCCGGGAAGCGGACGCCTACCGTAGCGCCTTTACCTTTCTCATCGCTCTGGCGCTGAGCTTCACAAGAGACGGGCCGGCGAGCAAAGCGGTCAAAATCAAATTTAGCGCGGACTCTTTCTCATTGCCCACCACTGCATCTCCCTAAAACCATCTAATGTTAATAACCGCCAAAGCCAGACAGAAATAATTGGAGATTCAGACAAACCTTGTGGAACAATCACAAATATTATTGACTTTGGCATGTCATAATGATACTCTTCACATAGGAAAATGCTTTAAGAAAACGCTTTCCTACGCAAGCTCAAGTTAGCGAAGAGGTTCACTATGACCATACGAGATATTGCCAAACTTGCTAATGTATCTGTATCCACAGTGTCTAAAGTTCTCAGCGGTAAAGACGGCAGCATAGGCCAGGAAACAAAGGAACGCATCCAGAAAATCGCAAAAGAAAACAACTATGTGCCCTATGGGAATGCTATTGCGGGACGGCCGTCTCAGCTTTTGGGAATCTTACTGGGGCGGGATNCCGATTTTTCTCTTCTGGCGGGAATCAGCTCTCAAGCGCAGTCCCGCGGATACAGCACGCTTGTTCGTATGTATGAGTCAGAACCTGAGGAACTTTCCAATATGAGAGTTCTGATTTCAAGTCATGTGGACGGAATTCTGTGGATTAAGAGTGAATCTTCTCCTGCTGCCCTTGATGAGGAACCGGATGGCATCCCGTTNCTCGNCTTGGATGAACACNGTGTTTCCTCACACGGNAACTTTTTCTCATACAATGACCTTGGCTTCAAAACCGCTCAATATTTCACGGACCTGGGACATCAAAAAATTGCCTGTATTTCCTCGGAAGACGGCCCCGCACAGCGGGAGTTTACCTCGGGCATCCGCCGGCAGCTCTTTGAAAGCGGCGCTTACACGGAACCGCGNGAATTATGGAGGTCAGCGGATACATGCGACGCGGCATGGCTCCAGACACACACNGGCTTAATCTGCATGGACGAGAGGTCNNTAGCCAGAACGGCGCTTTTAGTGGAACGCCTCAATATACACGTCCCGGAGGANCTGTCGGTAGTNTCTTTGTGCCCTGAAACATGGACATTGGCCGGAAGGCAGATTTCCAGAATCACGAAGCCCTACACAGAACTGGGCCGGTTTGCCGCGGACCGGCTGATCGGCCAGATTGAACGGGAGGATGGCGTTAAGAGCTTTATCACGGAAGCCAGCATCAACGAATTCAGCAGCCTTGCCCCCCCGAAAAACGAAAACCGGNAACGCTTTGTTGTAATCGGNATGTCGAANATTGATACTCTGATNTCCGTAGACAAGCAGCTGGAACCCGGAGAAACCGTCAATGTCAGGCACCGCATGATCACACCTGGCGGAAAGGGNNTGAACCAGGCGCTGGGNGTGGCNAAGCTGGGNGGGGCCGCCGCGCTGATTTCCTCGCTGGGCGGAGATCTGGAAGGCCGGACCATATTCAACTGCTTAAAGGCAAACGGCGTCGATACGGCGGGNACGATCATGCGGGAGGGGGAGCCCTCCGGCCATGCGTATATNTATGTGCAGGANAACGCGGAAAGCAGTATCTCCGTTTACGGTGGGGCNAATGAACAGCTTACGGTTTCACATATTGCTGCCCAAGANACCCTTTTTGATGGCGCGGCGTACTGCCTCATGCAGACNGAGCTGAATCAGGAGATCGCGCTCTACGCGGCCGCTCTGGCACAAAAGCACGGCGTTAAGATCATTCTGAAGCCTTGCGCTATCTCACAAATAAGCCCGCAATTGCTAAAGTATGTNGATATTCTTGTACCCAATCAAAAGGAGGCGCAGAAACTCCTGCCGGAGTGCCGCTCCGTAGAGGAACAGGCCGCGCGCTTCCGNAGAGCGGGCGCCGGGACCGTTATCATTACACTGGGCGGCNGCGGCTGCTATAAGCTCGACAAGNACGGCGGCTCCTATTTTCCCGCNGCCCCGATTTCCCCGGTAGACGTCACAGGCGCGGCGGACGCTTTNATCNCCGCTCTGGCCGTATATTTGGCNAAGGGCAGAACGATCCATGAGGCAATCCAATACGCCTCCTGCGCCGCCGGCCTGTCCACNACCCGTCACGGCGTNCCGCCATCCCTTGTGGACNTNGACACGCTGGAAACTTTTTACGCTCTGCACTGGGAAAAGCTGCGGGAGAGGCGTGTGCGGATGCCTCTTGAAAGCCTGTAACCTGTATGAACGGCCTTATTGGCCGTTTCGGATAAAAGCTAATTTCGTTTTTCGATGAAAGGAGAAACACCATGAAACCACTGGTATTCCAAACAGACTTCGGCATCGAGGACGGCGCCGTCAGCGCCATGTACGGCGTGGCCTACGGTGTGGACGCCGGGCTGAATATCTCCGACCTCACCCATGGCATCACGCCCTACGACATTTGGCAGGCCAGCTACCGTCTGGTCCAGACCGTCCGCTACTGGCCGGAGGGCACGGTGTTCGTCTCTGTGGTAGACCCCGGCGTGGGCTCCACCCGCCGCAGCATNGTGGTGAAGACGGCNACGGGCCAGNTGATCGTCACGCCGGACAACGGCACCCTCACCCATATCAANCGGAAGTATGGCATTGCCGNGGCGCGAATCATCGACGAAACGGTGAACCGCCTGGCCGGTTCCGAGGAAAGCTACACGTTCCATGGCCGGGATGTTTACGCCTATACCGGCGCCCGGCTGGCCGCCGGCATCATCCCGTTTGAGCAGGTGGGCCCCGCCGTGGAACCGGCGTCCGTCATTGAGCTGCCTGTCGTAGAGCCNGTGCAGGGTGAACGCAAGGTGGAGGGCACCATTGACGTGCTGGATATCCGCTTCGGCAGCCTCTGGACCAACATTCCCCGGGAAATGTTCAAGACCCTGGGCATCCAGGTAGGCGAACGGGCGGAAATCACGATTACCAACGACACCCGGACCATCTACCGCAACACCATGATCTACGCGCAGTCCTTCGCCGGGGTCTTTGTGGGTGAGCCGCTGATTTACGTGAACTCCCTGGACTGCATGGCGGTGGCTATCAACCAGGGCAGCTTNGCCAANGCGTACANCATCGGGACCGGGAANAGCTGGCACATCGCCATTGGNCCGGACTCCCGGGCGTAATATAGGAGTATTGGCTGTATGATTTGGGTTGAACCTTTTAAGGCTCCCATCGTTTGGCAGACGGACTTTACCAGGAAGTGGGGCGCGGTGGCNTCCATGATCGGCGTGTGCAAGCAGGTGGACCCGGAGCTGGAGTGNATAGATATCACCCATGATATCCCGGCCTANGACATCTGGGCGGGNAGTATGGAGCTTGCTTATGTGGAACCCTATTGGCCCGCCGGGACGGTCTTTGTCTCTGTGGTNGACCCCGGCGTGGGTACGGACCGCAGAGCNTGTGTGGCGCTGTTGAAGGACGGGAATTACGTGGTGACCCCGGACAACGGCACCCTGACCCACCTGAGCCAAACAGCAGGGATTGCCGCCGTCCGGGAAATCGACGAATCCGTCAACCGTCTGGGCGGCTCGGAGGCGTGCTCTGTATTCCATGGCCGGGATATTTTCGCCTATACGGCGGCCCGGCTGGCCTCCGGTATCATCAATTTTGAGGGTGTAGGACCGTCTTATCCGGTGGAGGATATTGTGCTGATTGCGGACGCGCTGAAAACCGCGAAGGTCCAAGACGGCGTTATCTCCGGCATCGTCACCAGTGTCAGCGATCCCTTTGGCAGCATCGTCTTCAATATCCCGCTGGCCCAAGCGGGAGACGCGGGTTTCCGGCATGGCGATGTGCTCCGCGTTCTGCTGGCGCACAAGGGTGCGGCCGTGTTTCAGGGCGATGTCCTTTACCACAAATCCTTTGGCTACGTGGACCCCGGTATGCCCATTCTGTTCAATTCCTCCAGCGGCTTTTTGTCTTTGGGACTGAATCAGGGCAGCTTCGTCCAAGCATACAACTGCGGCCGGGGCGGGGATTGGACCGTTGAGATCAGCAAAATCCGGGCGGCGGAGGGGGCGGGACCGGCATGACAGACCGGCAAATGGAAGCGCTGCTGGAATTTCCCGGAAACCGGCCCGTTGATGTTGTGATTGACACCGATACGTTCAATGAGGTAGACGACCAGTTCGCTCTGGCCTATCTGCTGAAGAACTCTCAAAAATTGAGGCTCCAGGCGGTTTACGCCGCGCCCTTTTGCAACGAAAAGGCCGCCACGGCGCGGGAGGGCATGGAGAAAAGCTATCAGGAAATTTTGAAGGTCCTGGACCTGGCGGAGGCTCCCGCTTACAAAGAATGCGTTTTCAAAGGAGCGGACCGTTTCCTGGAGGACCCGCGCGCCCCTGTTATTTCCGACGCCTCGCAGGACCTGATCCGGCGGGCCATGGACCACTCGCCCGCGTCGCCGCTCTACGTTATCGGGATCGCCGCCGCCACCAATATTGCCTCGGCGCTGCTCCAACGTCCGGAAATTCGGGACAGGATCGTGATTATCTGGCTGGGCGGCAGCGCCTACCACCGTATGGAGCAGGAGGAGTTCAACCTGATTGAGGACGTTCCCGCGGCGCAGGCGCTGTTCAATTCCGGAGCTCCGCTGGTGCAGCTCCCCTGCTGGGGCGTGGTGGAGCATTTTACCGTCAGCAAGCCGGAGCTGGAACAATATCTTCTTCCGGCAAATCCCCTCTGCCAGTATCTTGCCGCCAACGTGATTCGGGAGGTCGGTTCCTATTCAAGGGATCTCTGCTGGTCCAAAACCATTTGGGATGTTACCGCTGTGGCGTGGCTGCTGAATGACGGGGGACGGTTCATGGAAGACCGGCTGGTCCGGGCCCCGGTGCCGTTGAAGGCGGGCTATGAGTTCCCGGATGGACGCCATCTTATGCGGTATGTCCGGCATATACAGCGGGACGCCTTGGTCAGCGACCTGTTCCAGACACTGATGAAAGGGGGGAGACTGTGAAGGTCCTTTGTTTTGGTTCTCTCAACATCGACCACACCTACCAGGTGGAGCGTTTTCTAAAACCGGGCGAAACCGCCTCCGCCGCCAGCTACGCCCTGCACGCCGGAGGCAAGGGCTTGAACCAGGCTATCGCCCTGGCCCGGGCTGGGGCGGAAGTCCACATGGCGGGCTGTGTCGGCGCGGACGGCGAGATGCTGCTGGAATTCATGCGGGCGTCCGGCGTTCATACGGATTTTGTGGAAACGGTGTCCGCGCCCACGGGCCACGCCATCATCCAAGTGGACGACAGCGGGCAAAACTGCATCCTCATCTGCCATGGCGCCAACGCCGCCGTTACCCAGGCCCAGGTGGACCAGACCCTGGCGCGCTTCTCCGCCGGAGATGTGCTGCTGCTGCAAAATGAGATCAGCGGGATCGGCTATATTGCCCGGAAAGCGAAATCGCTGGGGATGGAACTGTGGGTAAACCCCTCCCCGGTCACAGAGGAACTGCTGCGGGGCGGCGCGGTCGATCTTGCGGACTGGCTTGTGGTGAACGAGCTGGAACTGGCCGCCTTGACGGGAATAGAAGACATCCCGCGGTCCGTCCAGCGGTTTATGGAGCGGTATCCGCAAAAAAAGCTGGTGCTGACGCTGGGCGGCCAGGGTTCCCTCTTTGCCGGGAACGGAGCGGTTCTCAGGCAGTCCGCTGTCCCGGTGACGGCGGTGGACACCACCGGGGCCGGCGATACATACCTGGGATATTTCCTGGCGGTCTATCTGCGGACCCATTCGCCGGAAACCGCGCTGGAGATGGCCGCGAAAGCCGCCGCCATCGCGGTCACCCGAAGCGGCGCGGCGGAGGCCATTCCCAAAATGGAGGAGCTATCCTGACCGGAGGACTCCGGTCTTATAAAAATAAAATTGATAAAGGAGCATCTATCATGAAAAAACTCAGTATCAAAACAATTGTTGCCATCGGTATTGGCGCCGCCCTGTTCTTCGTCCTCAGCACCTACATCGCCATTCCCACGCCGGTTCCCAACATAAAGCTCAGCGTACACTACGGCACCATGGCGGTGATGAGTATGCTTTTCGGCCCCTTGGCCGGGGCGCTGATGAGCCTGATCGGCCACTTCCTGGGCGATCTGGCCGCCGGCTGGGGCGTTTGGTGGAGCTGGGTTGCCGGGTCTGCCTTCTTCGGCTTTGCCATGGGTCTGCTGGGAAAGAAGGTCCGCCTGGATGACGGTGAATTCGGCGTCAAGGGAATCATCCTCTTCAACGTCGCCCAGATCATTGCGCACCTGATTGCCTGGGGCCTGATCGCTCCCGGCCTGGACATTCTTCTGTACAGTGAGCCTGTTGAGAAGATTTTCCTCCAGGGCGCGTTAGGCAGCGCGGGCAACATTATCTCCACGGCCGTGGTCGGCACGCTGCTGTGCATCGCCTATGTGGCGGCCCGCCCGAAAAAGGGCTCTCTCCAGAAGGAGGACTGAGAAGGTTTCACCGTCTCGCTGTGTGTGAGCATCAATATAAATAAAGAAGGGACGCGGCACTTTATGAGCAGCCCTATCATCCAATTCGACAATTATTCCTTCCAGTACAAATCACAGGCGGAGCCAACGCTGCACAATATCAACCTCGCCATTTACCCTGGCGAGAAGGTGCTGATCGCCGGCCCCTCCGGCTGTGGGAAATCCACCCTCGCCAGCTGTATCAACGGGCTAATCCCCTTTGCCTACCCCGGGGAGCAGAGCGGCAGCCTGAAGATTAACAACGAGGAGGTCAAGGACGCCAGTATCTTTCAGCTTTCCAAGACCGTGGGTACGGTGCTGCAGGACCCGGACGGGCAGTTTATCGGCCTGACTGTAGCGGAGGACATTGCCTTTGTGCTTGAAAACGCCTGTACACCCCAAAAGGANATGATCCCCAGGGTCAAGGCGGTCTCTGAAAANGTGGGCATCAGCCGCCATTTGGACCACGCGCCGGACGAACTGTCCGGCGGGCAAAAGCAGCGGGTCTCGATGGCGGGCGTGATGATCAACGACGTGCAGGTTTTCCTCTTCGACGAGCCTCTCGCCAATCTGGACCCTGCCACCGGCAAGCAGGCCATTGAGATGATTGACCAGATCCACCAGGACACACAGGCGGCTATCGTCATCATTGAGCACCGCCTGGAGGACGTGCTCTGGCGGGATGTGGACCGGATTATCCTGATGCGGGACGGAAAAATTCTGCTGGACTCCACGCCGGATAAGCTGCTCTCCACCGGACTGCTGCTGGAGAATGGCATCCGGGAACCGCTGTACCTCACCGCGATGCGCTATGCCGGAGTCCCCATCACGCCCGAGATATTGCCTCACAGCATCCGGAGCGTCAAACTCACCGAGGCGGACAAAGAGAGCGTCCGAAATTGGAGCGGCCGGCATGCTCCAGTGCAGGAGCAAAAAAAGGACGGCGTCCTGCTTTCCGTAAAAGATATCGACTTTACTTACGAAAACGGTTTCCACGCCTTGAAGGGCGTCAGCCTGAACATCGAAAAGGGAGAGCTGCTTGCCATCGCCGGCACGAATGGCGCGGGCAAGTCCACCTTCTCTAAGGTGATTTGCGGCTTTGAAAAGCCGCAGAAGGGCACTTTGCAGTTCAAGGGCCAGGATATGACTGCGCTGAGCATCAAAGAGCGGGCAGACCGGATCGGCTATGTGATGCAGAACCCCAATCAGATGATTTCAAAATCCTTCATCTTCGATGAGGTGGCGCTGGGACTGCGGCTGCGGGGCGTCTCCGAAGGCGAGATCAAGACGCGGGTGGAGGAGACATTGAAAATCTGCGGCCTGTATCCGTTCCGCAAGTGGCCGATCTCCGCTCTGAGCTTTGGACAAAAGAAGCGGGTGACCATCGCCTCCATCCTGGTACTGAACCCCGAGATGCTGATTCTCGATGAGCCCACCGCCGGCCAGGACTTCCGCCANTACACGGAGATNATGGAGTTCCTCCGGGGACTCAGCGCNCTGGATATCACGGTGGTGATGATCACGCACGATATGCACCTGATGCTGGAATATGCNAAGCGGGCGGTTGTTTTCTCCCAAGGGCAAATCATTGCGGACGATACCTCGGCAAACATTCTGACAAACCCTGAAATNATTCAGCGCGCCAGCCTCAAGGAGACNTCCCTCTATGATCTCGCGTTGATGTGCGGNGTCGAGGCGCCCAACCAGTTTGTTCAGCACTTCATAGATTTTGACAGGGAGGCGAGGAAACATGGTTAAGCTGTTCAACTTCATTGACCGAAAGTCCCCCATCCATGCCCTTACCGGCGCGGCGAAGCTGGCCTGCATGATGTGCTGGGTNTTTGCCGCCATGGTCACCTTTGACACCCGGTATCTCATTTTCCTCACNNTNATGGCAGTGGTGCTGTTCAAAGTTTCAAAAATCCGCCTTTCGGATGTTAAGGTGCTGNTGGTTTTCACATTGGTGTTCCTGCTGATGAACAACGCGCTGATTTACCTCTTCTCGCCGGAGCATGGCGTCACCATCTACGGTTCCCGGACGCTGCTGTTTACCATCGNTGGACGGTATACCGTCACCAGCCAGCAGCTGCTCTATCATTTTAATGTAGTGCTGAAGTACACCGCCACGATCCCGATAGTCATGCTNTTTATCTGTACTACCCAGCCTAGTGAATTTGCCTCATCTTTAAACCGCATTGGNGTCAGCTACCGCGTTTCCTACTCCGTATCTTTGGCCCTTCGGTANATTCCGGACGTGATGAAAGAGTTTCACGACATCTCCTTGGCGCAGCAGGCCCGGGGGGTNGAACTCTCCGGCAAGGCAGGCATATTCAAACGGCTGAAAAGCGCCACCAGTATCCTGATGCCGCTGATACTCTCCAGTCTGGACCGTATTGAGGTGGTGTCCAACGCCATGGAGCTGCGCTGCTTTGGGCGGGAGAAGTCCCGGACTTGGTATCGGGAACAGCCGTTCCTGCGGAATGATTATATTGCTTTTGCCTGCGGATTTACTCTGATCGCGGTTTCCCTGCTCTTGAATATCCCCAATGGAGGGCGTTATTGGAANCCATTCTAAGTCATGAAGATNGNCGCTTAATCAAGAAGACGACGGATTCAACGGACTGCTGAAGCATTTNGAGAACACTCATGTGAGAGNCTCNTTGTGTGAGAGAAAAAGATNCNGGAAGAATGNAANAANTAATAAGCTCTTCTAGATNGTNTCGTCAATAAAAATGTGATATAATAGCCCCAAAGATGATACTACAGCGGATTGTGTAGTTGNTGCGCAGCTGATTGAGGGCTTTCGAGCGGAATATCTTCTGGCAGACTGTGGCTGCGATACAGATGCAATTATTCTCAAGGCTGTTGAAGCCCTCACGATATATCTGTAATCCCTCCAAAGAAGTATCGAAAACAATTACGTGATTATGATGAAAATCTTTATAAGCTCCGCCATTTCATTGAAAACGCTTTCCTACTTCTCAAAAGATGGCGAGGTATTGCTACGCGCTGCGCAAAAAACGCATCTTCGTTTGCTGCCATTGTCCAAATTCACTGCATTGCTATTTGGCTTGCGGTTTATTGACGATACCATCTAAAAGGAGAAACCAGACATTTTTCGATTTTTAAGAACCACGAAATGAGAATTGGATAGATTTCCTCCGTCGTTTGAAAATTATACGCCCAGAGATGCAAAAGGTATTGCTTCAATATGAATGACTCCTATTAGGAACACTGTATCGTGGCGTTTCCTATCAAGCCGAGGGAATGACTGTGTTAGAACTTGCGAACAAGTACACGATGCAGAAACGAGGGGTAAAGCACACTACCCAGGCTGGTTATCGGACAGTGCTAAACCTTTTGGAGAAAGACCCNTTCGGNGCAAGNAGAATTGACAAGGTTAAACTTTCCGATGCCAAGATATGNCTGATTCAACTTCAAGAGAGTGGGAAAAGTTATAGTTCCATTCACTCTATCCGAGGNGTGTTAAGGCCCGCTTTCCAAATGGCTGTNGATGATGATTTAATNATGAAAAATCCTTTTGAGTTTCAGCTTGCGACAGTAATTGTCAATGATTCTGTAACGAGACAAGCGATCAGCTTGCAACAGGAAAGGCAGTTCTTGTCCTTTGTAAAAGAGGATANNCATTTCAGCCGATACTATGAAGGAATCTGTATCTTGTTCAAAACTGGGCTTAGGATTTCAGAGTTTTGCGGTTTGACCCTTGCTGACATTGATATGAAGGGCAGGACAATCAATGTAAATCACCAGTTGCAGAGAAGTAGCCAAATGGAGTACATCATNGAGGACACAAAAACGAGTGCAGGCACAAGGGTACTGCCNATGANTGATGAAGTNTNNGAGTGTTTCAAGACGATTATTCAGAATCGCCCCAAGCCCAAAAAGGAGCCTATGATTTCNGGNAAGGTGGGTTTCCTCTATCTGGATAAGAATGGGATGCCTATGGTCGCTCTCCATTGGGANAAGTATTTTGAACACATNGTTGAAAAGTACAACAAGATTTATCGTGTTCCGATGCCTAAAGTTACACCCCATGTCTGCCGACATACTTACTGCTCTAACTGTGCAAGGGCTGGTATGAATCCNAAAACCTTGCAATANCTGATGGGNCANTCNGANATTGGGGTTACNCTGAATNTCTACACCCATATGGGNTNTGACGATGCNAAGGCAGAGTTNGANCGGATCAACATGGCAGGNACTTCCAAAAGCCACGCTTGCAAGAAGGATGCCTAACTACACCCCAAAAATCGGCAAATATCAGCGTTGGTAAAATGCAAATTGGGGGGCCGATTTACCAACANTTTTACCAACATTGGGGGCCTCAATATGCCACGATATGCCACCTTATGGCACGATGGCAAGAATGGGGGAAAACCCCAAACCCATTGAAAACAGGCACTTTCAAGGAGATTTGAGCAATGGTCAGGATATTATTCATATGCCACGGNAANATCTGCCGCAGNCCNATGGCNGAGTTCGTNATGAAGGANCTGGT
>JAAVHG010000071.1:0-1213 GCA_014799855.1 Oscillibacter sp. | reverse complement strand
AGGCNGGNCNGGANGCNNAGTNCCACATCGAGTCCGCCGCCACCAGCNCCGAGGANNTNGGCANCCCNGTCTATCCNCCNGCCCGCNGGAAGCTGGCNGAGCANGGNATCNNCTGCGCCGGNAAAACNGCGCGGCAGCTTGCCAGCAGCGACTACGACAAGTACGACCTCCTGATCGGGATGGACCGGGCCAACCTGCGGAATATGCGCCGCATTTGTGGCGGCGATTTTGCCAACAAGATGCACCTGCTGATGGACTACTCCGACCATCCCGGCGATGTGGCTGATCCATGGTTCACGAATGATTTCGAGACTACCTGGCGGGACGTGCTGGAGGGCTGTACCAGTTTGTTGGAACGCCTTAAATCGGAGGGAAACGTATGCTGATCAACTCCAGCGAGTATCTTGCATCAACGTCGGCGGCGATGATTTTTATATCGACCTGCTGTTTTACGATCTGGACCTTCGATGTTACGGGTCAATCGAGTTGAAAACAGGTAATTTCAGGCTGGAGTACGCTAGGCAATTAAGCTTTTATCTCTCTATGAGGCCCGCGATCATCCGTGAATCTGGTTCGCCAAATAGTTTTCCAGAGAGTTTATAAAAGCTTCCATTAGTATAGTACCCTAAACGATGTTTCTGTTCCGGACAGAGGCAGGCGCTCTTCCTGTATATCTGTGATATCAAAACGAGGAGTCGCTTGCATAACCCGAAGAAACTCGCTCATATAGCTTGCTTGGCCCTCAATTTCAGCAACGACAGTCCCATCACTTTCGTTTCGGACCCAGCCCACCAGATTCAGCTGGTCGGCCAGCATCTTCGCTTCGTAGCGGAAGCCAACGCCTTGGACGTATCCGGAAAAACAATAACGCATTCGGACTGACGGCGTTTGGGGTCCATCCGGGATATGTACGACGGGCCTTCCATCTTGGGCACAAGCATTTTTCAGCCATTGGAACCAGCGCATATTCGGCATCCCCTTACCTAAGTCATTCAGCATTATGATACATCAATTATCCGATACGTACAGCAGTCAACTGCAAGAAAACAGTTCCAACCATCAAGTAGTTTGACGTGGTGCTTCCCAAACCTGCGGCCCACCAATGCCGGCGGTATGCGGGCGCTTACCTGCTCATAACCTTGTTCACGGGGCGATTATCGCCCCGCAGCTATCGGCCCAGCACATACCGCTCGATAGCCAGCGCCGCGCCGTC
>JAAVHG010000070.1 GCA_014799855.1 Oscillibacter sp. | reverse complement strand
CGGCCCCGGCACCGACTATGACCGGGTGGCCTCCCTGGCCAAGGGTGCGGTAGTCAGCATTACCGGCGTGGACAATGGCTGGTTTAAGGTTGACGCCAATGGCAAAACCGGCTACGTCTCCAGCGACTACATGATCACCTGTGAAAAGAGCTCTTCTTCCTCCGGCGGCTCCTCCTCCAAGAGCGTGGGACAGAAGATTCCCTATGACACCAGCGGCACCATCGGCAACGGGCAGTCTACCGAGGCGGGCCGGGCGATCGTGGCCTGCGCCGAGAAGTACCTGGGCACTCCCTATGTTTACGGCGGCAACGGCCCCAACAGCTTCGACTGCTCCGGCTTTGTGAAGTACGTCTTCAAGGAGTGCGGCTACAGCATTAACCGCACCGCCAGCACGCAGTTAAGCAACGGCTCCTCCGTCGCCAAGAGCGAGTTGCAGCCGGGGGATATCGTGTTCTTCCGCAACCAGGGCGACTCCCACGCCGCCTCCCATGTGGGTATCTACGTAGGCGGGGAGACCTTCATCCACGCCTCCAGCGACACCTATCANGTGGAGTACAGCAGCCTGGTNACCAGCAACAACGCCAAGAAGTACATAGCCGCCCGCCGCATTGTGTGATGAGTAATTATGGATAAAAATAAGAGCCCGTACGGGCTCTTATTTTTATCGGTTTTTCCGTTACACCGTCAGGCCGAAGGTCTCGCAAAGCATGGTGACGGTCATGACAATCAGAAGGTAGTCAATCTCNTANGCCCCCATCAGCTTGAAATCGCTTTGGCTGTAGACCCGCTTCATTTCCTCCACATANGCCGGGTCAAACACGCCGTACTTGCGAATCAGCTCCTCCCGGAGGAAGGGCAGATCNGCGGAGCGCTTNACCATGGCGGACATGCCGGGGGCCTGGAAGGGAAACTTCTTCCGCTTCAAAATCTCCTCCGGGACGATGCCCTCGGCGGCCTTTTTCAGGATGAATTTCTCATTAGTGCCGTTNAGCTTGTACTTGTCCGGAATNGTGGCCACAAANTCCAGCAGCTCCATGTCCAGGAAGGGNTGNCGGCCCTCCACGGAGTGGGAGAAGAACATNCGGTCCCCATGCTCTCCCAGAAGATGGTCGGAGAGGCGGAGCTTGTANTCNATATAGGACCGCCGCTTCTGNGAGCTGAGNNCCTTCACATGGCTGACGTTNATGGGNCTCTCCGCCAGNGCGGAGAAGGCGTCCAGCTGGCCCCANGCATCCCGGCTGTAGACNTTCTGGTGGACCTTNCGGATCTCCGGGTGNTTCCGCTCAAAGCGNAAGAAGGGATCGCCCCAGAGCTTCTCGTTCAGGGATTGTTCCTCGGCGGTCATCTGNCCCTTCTGCATGTTTCGGAACAGGTCNACCATGTATCCCACATAGCCGCAGAAGAACTCGTCNGACCCCTGGCCCGTCAGAACCGCCTTGGCGGGGGACTGGCNNACCAGGCCGGAGAGGAGGTAGGCCGCTACGTCATAGCTCTCCTTTACCGCCGACTCCGCATGGTAAATGACCTTNGACAGGTGTTCCCACAGCTCGTCCTCGGTGATTTTCGTGCTGTAGTGGGTGGAGCCCACGTAGTCGTGGATAATNTTTTGGAACCGGCTCTCGTCCANNTCNCCGGCCACCTCGGCGGAGAAGGAATAATAGCTGTTCAGCAGGTATTTTCCGATATAGCAGGCCACCACNGAGCTGTCCAGCCCNCCGGAGATATAGAAGCCGATNGGCACATCCGCCACCAGCCGCCGGGAGATNGCCTCTTTCANCAGCTCCCGCAGCTTTTCCGTGTAGTAGTCCCGGCCCAAATCCTCCTCATCCACGCTGTAGCGGAGGTCCCAATATTGGGNNTTCTNCGGNTCNTGTCCGGGCAGGAGCCGCAGCATNTGCCCGNCCNNNAGGGANNAGATNCCGNNNAANAAGGTNNTGGGGGANACCACGCCGGGGAAGTTCATCAGCTGGTCCACAGCCTTTAAATTCAGNTTTCNGGNAACGCCGGGATACTCCAAAATGGCNTTGATCTCCGAGGCGAAAATCAGATTNCCGTTGACNACCGTGTAGAACAGGGGGCAGACGCCGATCTGATCCCGCACCAGTACCATCTGGCGGAGCTTTTCATCGTACAGGGCGATGGCNAACTGGCCGTTGAGGCGGTTGGGGAAGTCCAGGCCGTATTCTTCATACAGGTGGAGGATCACCTCCACGTCTGTCTTCGTGCGGAAGACATGGCCNTTGGCCTCCAGCTCCCGGCGAAGCTCTTTGAAATTGAAGATNTCCCCNTTGCAGATCATGGAAACCGTGCGGTCCTCGTTCTGGATAGGCTGCATACCGCCCTCCAAATCAATGAAGCTCAAGCGGTTAAAGCCAAGAGCCGCCCCGTCCAAAAGCAGGGTTTCGCTGCCGTCGGGTCCCCGGTGGCGGATGGTTTCCAGCATCCGTTCCAGAACCTCCCGGCTGGCGGATTCCCCGCTGCTGATGTCAAATATTCCGCAGATGGCACACATGCTCACATCTCCTTCTCGATGCCGTAATACTCGTACTGGGCCGCCTTTTCCGCCTCATAGGCGGCGGTTTTTTCCTCCCAGACGGCGGCGAGGCCTTCCTCGTCCCGCCGGTCGGGAAGGCCCGCTTCCTCCCGGAGATAGCGGCCGAACCAGTGGGACAGCTTCTCCGCCCCGGAGAGGTTCATGTGGAGCCCGCCGTCGTAGGTGTCGGTGGTGTAGTCGATGCCGGTCTCCTCCGTCAGCTCCAGGAAGTTGATATAGGGAAGACCATGCTCCGCCGCGTACTCCTTCACCTGCTGGTCCCATTGGGGATACCAGTAGGGGTAGAGGCTGGGGGCCTTGATGAGAATCAGCTGAATGTTGTTCTCCTGGCAGAGGTCTACCATCATATCCAGGTATTTCCAGGCGTTCTCCCCAAAGCTGTAATCCGCCAGAGGCTTTCCCTCAGGGACGTTTTCCGCCGCCCGCACGTCTACCCGCATATAGTAGCCGTTGTGGGAGACGGGCTTGGTGGAGAACATGTACTCCACGTCCGCCGTGGTCAGCTGGCTCCAGCGGCTGTGGTAGCGGAGGATGGGGAAGACGTAATCCAAAAACTGCTCGTTGGATTTCATGGAGGCCAGAATGGCCTTCACTTTTACCGGGGACCACTCCATCCCCTCCAGGGTCATGCGGTTGTAGGCCTCCCGCTGGGACTCGCTGAATTGGAGGGACTGGATGTTGAAGACCACCGCCTGGGGCGTTTCGTACCGGAGAGTGTCCTCCAGCAGGTAGTAGGACTGCCAGATATACTGTTCGGCGCTGCCCCGGATATAGCTGTTGAGGCCGTACTCCTGCCAGAGGGCCACAGGGGAGAAGTTCTCGTAGACCTCGCAGTCTCCCACAAAGATCACGTCGTGATCCTTCTCCTCCTGGTAGTATTCCGCCACAAAGGCACCCTCCACCACGTCGTCCACGTATTTCGGCGTCAGCAGCCGCTGCAGGAGAAAAAGGCCCGTCAGTACGATGACGGCCGAGAGGCTTACTTTCAGCCAAGTTTTTTTCTGCCTCATGGTTTCATTTCCTTCTTAAAATTGGTTATAGATAAACTGGCCGGCGTCGTAGCCCACGCCATAGGCCCCCATCAGGAGGACGATAAGGAACAGGCCGTACCACACCGCGAACCGGACCGGGTAGGGCCGGCGGGCGATGGCTTCCCGGACGCCGCCGCTCCGCTGGACCAGGCTCACCGCCAGCAGCACAAGCGTTCCCGCCGCCAGAATGATGTAGTCCAGAGGGGCCAGCCCCAGATCCAGCAGGGAGCCGTCAAAGAGAATCTGCCAGTTCCAGACGGTGAGTATGGACAGGAGGGACCCAAAGGTCTCCGCCAGCGAGCGGTAGCAGTCGAAAAGGTTCAGGCAGCACACCAGCAGGAAGGTCCGCCCCACCTGAAACAGCTTGTACAGGAAGGAGCGGTCCAGAGCGGGGAAGCGCTGGTGGAACCGGGCGTAGGCGGGCTCCAGCTCCTCGGAGAGCATGAGCACCACATAGTTGGCCAGGCCCCACACGATAAAGTTCCAGCTGGCGCCGTGCCACACGCCGGTNGCCAGCCATACCAGGAAGGAGGAGNCATACACCGGCAGCCGCCGGCCCGCCCCATCGCCCAGATGTTCCTTGGTAAANTTGGTGAATTTCCGCATCCAGGGAGAGATNGAGACCGGGTAGAACACGTAGTCCCGGAACCAGGAACACATGGAGATATGCCACCGCCGCCAATATTCCTTCAAGGATTTGGAGAAATAGGGCCGGTGGAAGTTCTCCTGCACCGTGATGCCCATCACCTCCGCCACGCCGATGGTGATGTCAATGCCGCCGGTGAAGTCCGCATACAGCTCCAGGGTGTAGAACAGCATCCCCACGAACACATAGGCGCCCCGATACTCCTCCGGCGCGCCGACGATGGTGCTGACCGCCGCCAGAATCCGGTCGGCGATGACCAGCTTTTTAAAATAGCCCCACAGCATCCGCTGCAATCCCCGGCTGACAGTTTTGGCGTCATAGGGATGCTCTTTGTAGAGGGTCTGGGACAGATCGCCGTAGCGGCTGATGGGTCCCTGGATCAGCTGGGGGAAAAAGGAGATGAAGAGGGCGAACCGGAAAAAGCTCTTTTCCGCCGGAACGGTCCCCCGGTATACGTCGATGAGATAGCCCGCCGCCTGAAAGGTGTAGAAGGAGATACCCAAGGGCAGGGCCAGGGACAAAAAGGACAGCTCCCCGGACCCGAAGGCGGAGAGAATCCCGTTGACGTTGGCGATGACGAAGTTGGCGTACTTCACCACCGCCAAAATCCCGATATTCAGCAGCAGGCAGGCCAGAAACCACCGGAACCGGCTCCGCTTCTGCCCCTCCTTATAGGCCTTTTTCTCCTCCCTGGAGAGCTCCGCCTTATGGGCTTTCAGATAGGCGCCCTGGGCCTCCAGATTCCGCCCCATGGCCAGCCCCGCCAGATACACGGTGGCGCTGGTGGTGAGAATGTAGAGGAGGTAAACCGGCCCGGCCATGAGGTAGAACAGCCAGCTGGCCCCCAGCAGCAGCGGCCACTGCATCCGCCTGGGGACCAGGTAATAGGCCAGGAACAGTACCGCCAGGAAGCCCAGAAATTGGTACGATGTGAAGAGCACGGCTGTCAGCCCTCGTCTTCCAGCCTTTGAATCAGGGCGTAAAGGGCCTTGGCGGAGTTGAAGTTGGCGGGAATGATGTCCTTGGCGGTGATGGCCACGTCGAACTCCTCGCTGATCTCGGAGATAAGGCTCACAATGTCCAGGGAGTCCAGAATCATGTCGTCAATCAGATGCTCCTGGGTCTCAAAATCCACGTCGGGGTGCATATCGCGGAGGATGCTCAGCAGTTCTTCCATAATTGTATTTTCCTTTCTTATTCAGACGGCCTTCCCGCCAAAAGGAGGGAGGAGGCGGCCTTTTTTTTTTTTATTTTCCGCAAAAGCGCCGGATTTAACCGCCGCAGCGGGCTTTCAGGGCCACCCGGTCAATCTTCCGGTTGGCGGTCAGGGGCAGCTCGTCCAGGCGGAAGATGCGGTTGGGAAGCATATACCGGGGGAGTTTCCCTTTCAGCTCCGCCGTCAGCTCCATGTCGCCGATCTCGCCCACGTAGAAGAGGACGATTTTGGAGCGTTTGTCGTCGTAGACGCAGGCGGCCATCTGCACGCCGGGCAGCATGGCCACGTTGACCTCCACCTCTCCCAGCTCCACCCGGTGGCCCATGTGCTTGATCTGGTAGTCCCGCCGGGAGACAAAGACCAGCTCGCCCCGGCCGTTGATTCGGCCCATGTCCCCGGTTTTGTAGATCAGCTCCGGGTAGGCGGTGTTCAGGGGATTCTGGACAAAGGCGGCGGCGGTCCGCTCCGGGTCGTTGTAGTAGCCAAGGGTCAGGGAGGTGCCCCGGATGCAGATCTCTCCCTCCTCGCCGGGCTTGGCCAATTTTCCCCCGTCGGTCAGGAGAAGAATCTCCCGGTTGGGGAAGGGGCGACCGATGGGGATGGGCTCCCCGTCGTCAAACTCCCGGTCCACATGGTAGTAACAGCACATGCCGGTGCCCTCGGTTGGGCCGTAGAGATTGGTAAAGGAGGCCTCCGGCAGCGCCTGCCGCCAGCGGCGCAGCTGCTTGATGGGGAAGACCTCGCTGCCAAAGGCTACGGTTTTCAGATACTCCGGCTTTACCTCGTCGAAGGTGCCGAAGGCGCTGATCATGGTCAGGGCGGAGACCACCCAGCAGATGGTGTTGATCTGGTGCCGGTTCATATACTCCACCAGCGCCATGGGGATGGAGAAGAGGTTCTTGGGGATCAGATAGGTGGTAGCGCCAAACTTGAGGGTGGAATAGACCTCTTTCAGGCAGGCGTCGAAGTACAGGGGCGTTTGACTGCCGAAAACCGTGTCCTGGCTGAACTCCAGAATTTCCGACAGCTGCTCGATATAGTCCATCACCGACCGGTGGCAGGCGGCCACACCCTTGGGAACGCCGGTGGAGCCGGAGGTGAAGACGATATAGATGGGGTCCGTGTCGATGGCCCGCTCATAGACGGCGGCCAGAGCCGCTTCGTCGATTTCCGTCTCCGCGGCATCCTGGAACAGGACGGCCTCCCCGCCGTCCAGACGGAAGGTTTTGGCAGTTTCTATGGTGGACTCGTCGCAGATGACCAGAGGGGATTTCACATTGTCCAGAATCAGCTGAATGCGGCCGCTGGGCATCTCCTCGTCAATGGGCACGTAGAAGCAGCCTCCGGCCACTACGCCGAAAAAGGCGGCTATCTCCTGGGGGGACTTCCGCATAAANACCACNACGGGCCGCTTGTCAATTCCCCGGCGGCAGAGATAGCTTCCCAGGCCCCGGACCAGCCGGTGGAGCTGGCGGAAGGTGAGGCCGGTTTCCCCGTCGGAAAAGGCGGTCTTGTCCGGAACCCGCTTNACGGTTTCCTCAAGATAGTTTAACACATTGCGCCGCATAGCTGCCTCCCCGGTCAGGCCAGAAGGTCGTTGACGGCGGTATACTCCACAGAGATNGCCTTGCCGTCCTCAAAGAGGATGGAGAGNACNCAGTCNCCGTTTTCATACTCCACCTGCTGGCCGTATTCCTCCCGGTCCTCGCCNTAGGCGGCGGCGACCTCCTCCTCAGAGGAGCCGATGGTAACGCCCTCCGGGGTGGAGACGGAGTTGTCCAGNAGGCGGACGCTGGAAATGTAATCCACGTCCTCCTTGTTCTCGTCGGGATAGGTGATGATNTCCACGCCGCCGTAGGTGTAGGTTTTGTCCAGGCCGTCGAAGGCGCAGCTGGCGGCCTCAAAATAGCTGTCCGGCTCGCCCAGGTAGTCCAGCAGGGGGCCGAACTCCGCGTTCATGGGAAGAGGGCAGTCCTTATAGGTGAAAACCAGNTCGCTTCCNGNCTTGGGGGAGGGGATTCCGGCATTGCTTCCCTGATCCTGGCTGTCCGNGGGAGAGCTTTGTCCACCGCCGCAGGCGGCCAGGGAGAGAATCAGCAGCAGAGCCGGAAAAAGGGCTTGTAAACGTTTCATATGGCATCGTCTCCTTACTTATCTATATACGCGGCCTTTCCGGATTTCAGAACTCAGCCCAGGACATCCCCGNCCTGTCCGCCGTNATTTGCCGCTTCCGGGGCGGGGGCCTGTTCCTCCGGCGCGGAGGACTGGGCGTCCGGTTCCTCTTCCCCTGTGGCCCGCTCCGGGTAGAGGGACCCGTCAAAGGTGTAGTAGTTCCGCCCGGCCTTGGCGGTGTAGTCCGCCGCCTCCTGGTCNGTGAACATAAAGCTGACAAAGGCGGGCATTTTGCTGCTGCGCGGCGTGGCGTCNAAGTGATACCAGCCCGCGCCGCAGTCGATGAGGTTCCANTAGTGGGAGGTGGGNCCGCCCACGCGGGTGACCTCCAGNTTGTCAATGCCCACCGCCGTCAGCAGGGCCCGGGACACGGCGTAATAGGTGAAGCAGTCTCCCTTCCGCTTGGTGAGGCCCTCGTAGGCCCCGGCCTCCCAGTTGGATTTGTCGGAGTCTCCGGTATAGCGGATGTTGTCNTGGGCAAAATCAAAGATAGCGCGGGCCTTTTCCACGTTGGTCATATCGCTGGTGATGATGTTGNCCACCGTCTCGGCGACCTTCTCCTCCAGCCCCTCGTGGGTAAAGGAGGGNGCNGCGGGCTTGACCTCGGCAGGCTGGGGATCGGCGGGCGTGGTGTCCTCCGGAGCCGTACCGCTATTCACATCCTGGGCGGGGTCCGGNTCCGCCTCCGGCGTCACNGGAGGCGTCTGCTCCGGAGCGGTATTGCCNGCCNGACNGTCCGGCGGGGTAATGTNATCCAGAGAGGGCGGGACCGGGTCGGGATGGTTGTTTTGAAACAGCCTGTAGGTCCCCAAGGCGATAACGGCCAGGATCAGCACCGTCAAAATCGTGGCGCAGACCCGCTGAACCGCTCCGCCCCTGGCAGGGGGCGCCAGCCGGGAGGGCGCTTTTCGGGACGCTTCCCGCTCCTCCACCGGGTCCTTCAGCGCGTTCTTCATAGTTGTCAGCTCCTTCGCAAAAGAGAGGTAGGAAATCCGCCATAGGNCAAGGGCTTTCCGGAAAGCNGGAGGCCGGCCGGAATTCTCCGCCCTTGAAAACACAGCTTTACTATTATAATGCTAAAACGGGAAACAAACAAGGGGTATTTTTGAATAATCTGTCGAAANTTTATGAAGGACAGCGAAAATGCCGGGGCCCGGAAGGTAGCATTCCCCCAAGGCCCCGGCCGGTATGCGGTTTTGGGTTCAATAGGCGGGATTTCGCTTCCGGTAATACTGGGCAATATCGTACCGGGCCAGGAGCGCCAACGCCTCNTCCGAGGGCTGGCTGGTGAGAGCGCCGTCTTCTACATAAAAGCCGCTTTGGGATACCACTGGGGTCCGTTCCATCACCTGGCCCGCCAGNTGCATGAAGGCGGGCCCCNGGCCCCAGCCGCANAGGTCGAACAGAACGTTCATNAAAAAGCAGGGGCTCACATCCGGNCCCTCNCCGGTGAAGTCCCGGCCCAGAACCGCNTTGGCGGCGCNGTTGGCCCAGATNAGATAGCGGGTGCCGTAATAATGATAAAAGCCCTCTTTTTCGGCGGTGTCCAGGTTGATGTTCAGCTCCTGGTACACGCTGTTGCCNTANCCCAGCCAGGGATTGTGGTCTCCGAAGACCACCAGCACCACCGGGGAGGACTCCGCCCGCAGTCCCTCCACCAGCTCCGTCAAATGGGCGGCGGTGTCCTGGACAGAGCGGAGGTANTTGTTGAGAATATAATAGGTGCTCTCCTGCTGGTAACTGCCGGTCCAATAGNTGTCCCCGTCCACCAGTTCGTCCTCCGGATAGGGGCCGTGGCCCTGGTAGCTGACGGAGAAATGGAAGTAGGGGACGCCGGGGTCCNGGGCGCGGTAGAGGTCCAGAATATCCGGGAAAAGGANNTCGTCCATAGCCAGTCCCTGGTTCAGGGCCTCGTAGCGGTCCTGGAAGAACCAGTATTGGTCAAAGCCCAGATAGCGGTTGACGTTCCGGCGGTTGTAAAAATAGTCGTAGCAGGGGTGGCAGCCCTCCGCGGCGTAGCCCTGATCCTTGAAATACCAGACATAGGACCCGGTATCCCGGCGGAAGTTGTCCAGGGCGGCGTCCCCGGTGAGAAAGGCCCGCTCCGTCTGGACGGTGCCTCCGGCGAAGATGTTGGTAATGAGGTTTCCGGTATAGCTCTCCGCCTCCAGGGCGTGGTATTGGGCGTAGACCTCCGGGGCGATATCGGTGAAGCCGATGCGCTCCAAATCATTGAAGGCCTCCAGTTGGATGCCGATGACGTTGACCTTTCGCTCCTCCGGGATGTCCTCCGGCTGGAATTGGGAGAGGATTTCCACCGCGGCCTTTTCCGAATAGCCCTCCGGCTTTTCCGGAAAGGCCTCCGGGATGCTGTGGAGGAAGGGATAGACAAAGCCGCGGGTCAGAAACACCTGTGTGGCGGACCACTGGGAAGCGTACTCATAGTTCTGGCATTTGTTGTACAGGCTGGCGCTGGTGTAGATTTTCACCATGGGGATAACGCAGAGCAAAGCCAGCCCCGCCCCTGTCAGCCGCCGCCGGAGAGAGGAAAACCGCCCCTGGACAAAGAAGAGGAGGAAGAGGGTCCCGGCGGCGACGCAGAACAAACAGAGGGCCAGCCGCAGATCCATGGAGATGTCGTACCGCTCGGAGATTTGCAGGGCCGTGCCCACATCCGCCAGATCCACGAACAGAAACGGGTCGTCCCGGCAGAGAATTTTGAAGTAATTTCCAACAGAGGCGATCATCACCGGAACTGCCGTTACCAGAAAGGCGATCCAGGCCCGGCCGGTCAGGCAGTACAAAAATACCGCCAGCACCACCACCGGAAGCAGATTCAGCAGGCAGATGAGAGGGTGGCGGAAATAGCCCAGAAACACGTTCCAATTGTAATGGCCGAAGGCCAGAAACAGGCTCAAAATCCCGATTCCGGCGGCGGAGGCCGCCACCCAGAACCAGTTCCAGACCCAGAACAGCGTCCGCCTCCGGCTGTCGGCCGGTGGACGGCGCCTGAAAAGATAACAGAGGTGATCCATGGCGTTTCCTCCTGGCGCTTTCTTCCGCCGGAATGGAGGGAAAGCGCTTTGATTTCCTTTGACATTTCAAGTGTATCCACTATACCATGTCCCAATCAAGTCCGCAAGTTTTTTGTCACGTCCTACCTTGGCACGGGTGGGATAGTCCCTGCCCGCCCTATACTGCGATCCGTGCGGGGCAGAGGTCTGCTTCTTTCAGAGTATAGGATTGGGAATTATGGCAGCCTTTAAGAATACTGGCAAACCGAACCAGAGGTGTGAATACGCGGGGCTCTGTGCCTGCCTGTCCTTTACCGTGTCCGTAATTTTGAGGGTTGCTATAGACCGCTTTATGATTACCCCCTATGTAGTTATTTTCCTACATAGGGGGCTTTTTGTCTATTGTCCGGTTCTACTGGACCGGATTATAACGGCAGGAGCTTTTTCTATGCAAAGGAGAGCCTGTGGCCAGCACCTCAGCAAAACCATTGGCTCGCCCCCAGCAGAACGCCGCCGCTACATCCAGGCCCGCTCCAGAAGCTCGTCCTTTTTCGCCCGGCTCATCAGCTCCGTCACCACATCGCGGGGGTGCTTGCCCTCGTAGAGCACCTGATAGGCGCAGCGGCAGATGGGCATGTCCACCTGCTCCCGCTGGGCCAGCTGGTGGACGCTCTCGGCGGCGTAGTAGCCCTCCACCACGGCGCCGATTTCCGCCATGGCCTCCTGGGGGGATTTCCCCTGTCCGATAAGAATGCCCGCCCGGTAGTTCCGGGAGTGGAGGGAGGTGCAGGTGACAATCAGATCCCCCATTCCGGCAAGGCCCCCGAAGGTCCGCCGGGTGCCGCCCAGGTACTCGCCCAGACGGGTGATCTCCGCCATGGCCCGGGTCATCAGCAGGGCCTTGGTGTTGTCCTGCAGGCCCAGGCCCGTACACACGCCGCAGCTGAGGGCCACCACGTTTTTCAGCGCCGCCGCCAGCTCCACGCCCACAATGTCATAGCTGGTGTACACCCGAAAGTAGTCGTTCATAAAGGCGTCCTGGACAAACCTGGAGGTTCCCCGGTCCCAGCAGGCTGCCACGCACCCGGTGGGCAGCTTCCGGCCAACCTCCTCCGCGTGGGAGGGGCCGGAGAGGGCGGCGATTTTGCAGACATTTCCGGTTGCCTCCTGCAAAACCTGGCTCATGCGGAGGTTGGTGTCCCGCTCGATGCCCTTGGAGACAGTGGCCAGCACCGTGTCCGGCGTTAAGTAGGGAGCCGCCAGATTTCCCGTTTTCCGGACGGCGAAGGAGGGAGGAGCGGACACCGCCAGTTCTGCCCCTGTCAGACAGGAGATATCATTAGAGATACGCAGGGAGGAGGGCAGGGGGACTCCCTTTAACAGAGGATTTTCCCGTGTTTTTTCCAAAAGCGCCGCTTTTTCCGGGCTGTGGGACCAGAGGGTCACGTCGTGGCCGTTGTCCAAAAGGGTCAGGGCCAGAGCCGTGCCCCAGCCGCCGCTGCCTAACACCACCGCTTTCATGAGCCGCCCTCCTTTTTTTTGTGGAGACTGAATTTGTTTTCATTTCCCGCCAGGAGCCTCCGGATATTTGCCCGGTGCTGCCACACCACCAGTCCCCCGCAGAGGAAGCCCAGAACGATGACTGCCGTCTGATTCGGATAGCAGAGCCAGGTGGCAAAGGGGAAACTGCCCCCCGCCCACAGGGACCCCAGGGACACGTACCGGGTGAGGACCACCAGCAGAAGGAAACCGCCCCAAACCACCAGGGCGATGCGCCAGTCCACCATCAGGGCGATAGTGCCGCCGGAGAGGATGCCTTTGCCTCCCTTGAAGTGGAACATACAGGGGAACATGTGGCCCAGGAGACAGAACAGCGCCGCCCAGTATTTGCCCAATATTGGCGCGTTTACAACAGAACCAATCAGTGCGGCGCCCAGCAGCACCGCCAGAACGGCTTTTA
This sequence comes from Oscillibacter sp., assembly GCA_014799855.1. Classification (GTDB taxonomy): domain Bacteria; phylum Bacillota; class Clostridia; order Oscillospirales; family Oscillospiraceae; genus Oscillibacter. The sequence goes on along the minus strand of JAAVHG010000070.1, from coordinate 9,155 downwards.
ACACATCGCACAATATGACGGCGAAGGTCAGCGGCCCGCCGAAGGTGCGGTGAAAATTGGTCAGCCCCGCGTTGCCGCTGCCGTGGTTCCGCACGTCGTCCCGGAGAAGGTATTTGGAGACGATGACCGCCCCGTTGAAGCATCCCAGAAAATAGGACGCCGCCGCTGTAAGTGCAAAGGATGCCGCCATCATCATAGCCGCTATTTGATGTTCTGGCATAGTTAATCCTCCTTATCGCCCCGCTGGCGGATAGAGATCTTTACCGGCGTGCCCTCCAGGCCGAAGGTGTTCCGGATGCAGTTTTCAATATACCGCTGGTAGGAGAAGTGGAACAGCCGGGTATCGTTGCAGAAAATCACGAAATGGGGGGGCTTGACCCCCACCTGGGTCATGTAGTAGATTTTCAGCCGCCGCCCCTTGTCGGTGGGGGGCTGGACCCGGGTCTGGGCGTCTGCCAGGACGTTGTTCAGCATTCCGGTGGTGATCCGCATGGCGGACTGGTTGGCGGTGTACTCGATCAGCTCGAAGAGCCGGTCCACCCGCTGTCCGGTTTTAGCGGAGATGAAGAGGATGGGGGCGTAGGCCATGAAGGCCAGATCCTTCCGGACCTGCTCCCGCATGTGGTCCATGGTTTTCCCGTCCTTTTCGATCAGGTCCCACTTGTTCACCACAATGATGCTGGCCTTGCCCGCCTCGTGGGCCAGACCCGCCACCTTGGTGTCCTGCTCCGTAACGCCCTCGGCGGCGTCGATTAGAATCAGGCACACGTCGCTGCGCTCAATGGCCATGGTGGCCCGGAGGACGCTGTACTTCTCAATGCTGTCCTCCACTTTGCTTTTGCGGCGGATTCCGGCCGTGTCGATGAACACGAAGGCCCCCCGGTCCGTCTCCAGCCGTGAGTCAATAGCGTCCCGCGTGGTTCCGGCCACGTCGGAGACAATCACCCGCTCCTCGCCCAAAATCCGGTTCACCAGAGAGGATTTTCCCGCGTTGGGCTTGCCGATGACCGCCACATGAATAGCGCCGTCGTCGTCCGCGCCGTCCGGATCGTCGGGAGGGAAGTATTGGACGCAGGCGTCCAGCAGGTCCCCGGTGCCGTGGCCGTGAACGGCGGAGACGGCGATGGGGTCCCCCAGGCCCAGATTGTAGAACTCATAAAAATCCGGGTCCGGCGCGCCTGTGGAGTCCATCTTGTTGACCGCCAGGACGATGGGCTTGCCGCTGCGCAGCAGCATGGCGGCCACCTCCTGGTCGGAGGCGGAGAGTCCGGTGCGGATATCCGTCAAGAAGACAATGACNGTGGCGTTTTCAATGGCCAGCNGGGCCTGGTNCCGCATGAATTCCAGAATCTGGCTGTCCGCCCGGGGCTCNATNCCTCCGGTGTCGATGAGGGTGAAGGAGCGGCCGTTCCAGTCGGTCTCCCCGTAGATGCGGTCCCGGGTAACGCCGGGGGTGTCCTCCACAATGGAGACCCGGCGGCCNACCAATTTATTAAAGAGCATGGATTTGCCCACNTTGGGCCTGCCCACAATCGCGACAATCGGTTTTGACATAGGTTCCTCCTTCNATGCCGCAAACGCTGNCNGATTTGCGGCGGGGGTTTGGCGCGGCNTTGCCGCGTTTTTTTCGTTAGTTTTCCTTATTATACCCGTCCCGGCCGGGAATCGCAAGACAAACCTTCCAGCCTCTGGACAAATCTGNGGGAATTTGGTATATTNTTTCTGTNACAAGACACAGAAATAATCCNTTGAANTTAAAGTTGTTTTGCNNACCGCCTCAAGCGGCGGCANCCGCNNAACATGGCATTNCCAGAAAATCNNGGGCGNAAGGAGAAANACGGTATGCGCTTGGATTTCGCGCCTCTGGACGGGATTACAAAGGCGGTGTTCCGCCGGGTGTGGCAGGAGCATTTCGGCGGGGCGGACCGGATGTTCATCCCTTTTTTCTCCCCCACGGACCAGCACATCCTCACCCCCAGGGACCGGAGGGAGCTGGAATCTGCCAACAATCCGGACTGCCCGCTGGTGCCCCAGATCATGACCTGCCGGGCGGAGGACTTTCTCTGGGCGGCGGAGAAGGCGGCGGAATTGGGTTATCAAGAGGTGAATCTGAATCTGGGCTGTCCCTCCGGCACNGTNACCGCCAAGGGGAAGGGCTGCGGCTTTCTGGCCCGGCCCCGGGATCTGGACGCGTTTTTTGACCAGGTGTTTTCCCGCGTCTCCCAGCCGGTTTCCGTGAAGACCCGCCTGGGCCTCAACGATCCGGCGGAGTTCGGCCTTTTGATGGAGATTTACAACCGCTATCCCATCGCCTGCCTCACCATCCATCCCCGGGTCCGAAAGGAGAAGTACCGGGGGCCCATNCATATGGCGGAATTTGCCCAGGCCCTGGAGACGGCAAAAATCCCCGTCTGTTACAACGGGGATTTGCAGACCGTGGAGGCGGTCCGGGATATTCAGGAACGCTTTNCGGCCCTGGACGGCGTGATGATCGGCAGGGGGGCCATAGCGGACCCGGCCCTGTTCCGAAAGCTCCGGGGCGGCCCCGCCGCCTCCCGGCGGGAGCTGGAGGATTTCACCGGNGCGCTGTACGAGGCCTACCACCGGTTTTACGGCCAGTGGGACCCGGCGGCCCAGCGGATGAAGGAGGTCTGGTTTTACCTGATCCANCTNTTCGAGAGCGGGGANCGGCTGGACAAAAAGCTCCGCCGCTCCNGGGGNCCCGCCGCCTATGAGGCCATCCGCCAGGAGATCTTCCGGGATTTGGAGCTGCGGCAGGAGAGCCGGGGAGAGCTGGTTTAAACGGTTGGNAATCCCTTANTGAAAGGTAAATGACGAAAGGAGAATACCGATGGAATACCGCAAATTTGACAGCACNTACNTTGTCCGNCTGGACCGGGGAGAGGAGATTTTGGAGCAGGTAAAGGCCCTGGCGGTAAAAGAGGGCATCCGCCTTGCCTCCGTCCAGGCCCTGGGAGCGGTGAACGACGTCACCGTAGGCGTGTTCTACACGGCGGAGAAGGAGTACCATNCCAATTCCTTCCAGGGGGANATGGAGATCGTCTCCCTCACNGGAACCATCACCGCCATGGACGGCCAGCCCTATCTGCACCTNCACATGAGCGCGGGCGACGCCCAGGGCCATGTGGTCGGCGGACACCTGAACCGGGCGGTGGTCAGCGCCACCTGTGAAATGGTTATCACGGAGATCAACGGGGAAGTGGGCCGGAAATTCAGTGAGGAAATCGGGCTGAACCTGTTCCNGTTTGACTGATCGATGTCCTCNCGCGGGGATCTCACCGCAGCGTGAGATCTCCGTCCTTCACCCATCCCGCCCTCCNGCAGAACTGGTTGATCANGGGGCAGAGGATGGCCGGAAGGAGGAAGGAGATCAAAAACAGCCCCGCCCAGTCCATGGCGCCGGGGACGATCGCCGCCGCGCCGTTGGCAATGGCCGTCTCGCTGGGGGAGATCCATCCGGTCCACACTCCNANNTGGCCGCAGAGNCCGCAGGTGCCCATGCCGGAGTTNATGGCCGCGCCGTTCATTTCCAGCTTGAACAGGCACGTGGCTATGGACCCNGTTATGGCGGANGTGGCGGTGGGGGCGATCCAGATGCGNGGATTTTTTACAATGTTGGGCATTTGCAGCATGGAGGTGCCCANGCCCTGGCTCACCAGCCCGCCCCAGCCGTTTTCCTTGAAGCTCATAACGGCGAAGCCCACCATCTGGGCGCAGCAGCCCGCCACGGCGGCGCCGCCCGCCAGGCCTGTCAGCCCCAGCACGGAGCAGATGGCGGCGGAGGAGATCGGCAGCGTCAGGGCCACGCCCACCAGCACGGATACNGTNGCGCCCATCAGCAGGGGCTGCAGCTCCGTGGCCCGCATGATAATCCGGCCAAAGGTGCTGGCGGCGGCCCCGATGGGGGGCGCGATGACCCAGGCGGCCCCAATGCCGATCAGCGTGGTGACAATGGGCGTCACCAGAATGTCCACCTTAGTCTCCTTGCTGACGGCCTTGCCGCANTCGGCGGCGATAATGGCCGCGAACAGCACNGCCAAGGGGCCTCCCGCCCCGCCCAGGGCGTTGCAGGCGTAGCCCACNGTAGCCAGGGAGAAGAGGACCAGNGGCGGGGCCTGCAGGGCGTAGCCGATAGCCACCGCCATGGCCGACCCGCTCATAAAGGAGGCCATGCCGCCGATGGTGTAGCCCACTTTGTTGATGGTGATGATCTCGGCGGTCAGAAAGCCGATGTGNAACTGGNTGCCNACGGTGTTNAGGATGGTGCCGATGAGCAGGGAGCAGAANAGCCCCTGGGCCATGGCCCCCAAAGCGTCGATNCCNTAGCGCCGGGGGGAGAAGACGATGTTTTTCCGCNGGAGGAAGGCGTTTACGTTTTTCANANAAACCACCTGTTTNNGTCTGATTTGCGCGAGNANGAAAAAGAGTCCATACAGGTGTCATGACACCTGTATGGACCATTATAACCCGTGAATGGCGTTTGTCAACCGGCCCGGTGGGAAATTGGCAGAATCCACAATTTGNGCGCAAATCCAGGCGAAAAAGTCGTTACTGATCCCGTCCCTTTTTGCGGAGGTACAGGGCCAGCAGGAGGCCGCCGACAATCATAACGATGCCAATCACCAGCGCCGCGCCGGGGATGATGGCCAAAAAGCTGCCAAAGCCTCCGCCGGAGCCGCCGATGACGATGTTCCCGGAAGCGTCCTGATGGAANGACTGGACGGAGCCGTCGGGCATGGTGATGTANCCGCCGCCGAAGCCCCAAAAGCCGCCGAAGTCACTGGCGAAGCCTCCCATCATGCTGCTGGCCTCCCGGGTGAAAGCGTTCACTATCACCAGGCCGATGATGCCGAAGACCGCGAACCCCACGCCGGACCAGGCGATATACAGCCCCGCCAGCCAGCCGTGCCGCCGGATCAGGCGGCTGAGAAAATTGGCGGTCCGGTCCAGATGATCCGGNTGAAGTGAGCGCCCNGCNTCCGGANGGGCTTCCGGCTCCGGCGCGGACTGGGGCTGCGGCTGAGGTTGAAAGTCCGGCCCGGCCCCCAGAGTGGGGGGCGCCTCGCTGAGAAGCTCGTCGGTGGTGACGCCGAAGGCGNGGGCCAGGGCCATCAGCTTGCTGACCTCCGGNGTGGCGGTGCCCAGCTCCCACTTGCTGACCGCNTGCCGGGAAACGCCGGTCAGCTCCGCCAGCTCCTCCTGGGACAGCTTTCCCAGCGTGCGGTAGTAATAGATTTTTTCGTGTAATTTCATGGGGATTTCCTCCATTTTCTTGGGGATTTTGTGNGTTCAGCATAGCAGGAACGGCGGTTGCGGTCCACCAAGCGGGGCTGTCAATTTCCGCAACCGCTGGTTGCGGGCCTGAAACNGGNCCCTATTCCTCCANNAAAACCCCCAGACGCCGCAGCTCCGCCAGAACCCGGCCATAGGCCTCCTCGTCGGGGCAGGAGAGGGTGTGAAGATGGATGCCCCCGGTGAGATCCGACAGCGGCCGGGCCTCGGATTGGGCGCAGCGCTCCAGAAACTGCCCTACGTCGCGGCGGCTGGNCAGCTGCAGGGGCCCCGTCAGCTGGCCGTAGATGGGGTGGTCCACAATCACGTCCACGACGGTGCAGCCCTGGTCCACCATGGCGTTNAGCTCCGCTTCCATGCCCGCGCCGTNNTGGCGGCAGGCGGTCTGGCGGATCAGGCCCGGACCGGGCCGGAGAATCACATATCCCCTNGGCGTGGCGGAAATATCCTCTCCCGCCGCCCGCAGAAGGGCTACGTCCCCCACGATAATCTGGCGGCTCACCGCCAGCCGCGCCGCCAAAGNTCCGGCGCTGATGGGCTGGGGGGAGGACTGTAAAATGGATAGAATTTCCTTCCGGCGCTCTTCTGCCCGCATATTAACGATCCCTCCNCTGTCCGTTTTCCCGNATGGGGGCNTCNTCCGCCAGCAGGGCGGACAGACGGGCGAAGTCCGCCAGCGTCAGCCGCTCGCCCCGGATGNCCTCCGGCAGGCCGCATTGGGCNACAGCCCCTTGAATCCGGCCNTTTTCCAGCTCCGGCAGGGCGGAGGCCAGACTGTTGGNCAGGGTTTTCCGCCGCAGAAGAAAGNCCCCNCGCAGCACCCGGAAGAAAAAGGCCTCGTCCTCCACTTCCNCGGCGGGACGGCTCCGGCGNACGCACCGCAGGACGGCGGAATCCACCTTNGGGGCCGGGAAAAANTTNNCNCGNNGCACGGGGAAGAGGAGGCTTGTCTCCATATAATATTGCAGGTACAGGGAGAAGGCCCCGCCGCCGGAGGAGCCCTGGGGGGCCGCCAGCCGCTGGGCCACCTCCTTCTGCAAGAGTACCGTCACCGACTGGAAAGCCGGCGTTTCCACCAGCTTTGTCAGGACNGGTGTGGTGATGTTNTAGGGCAGGTTNGCGCAGACGATGGGGGTCAGGCCGGAAGCCAAAAANTTTTCCTCCGCNAAAGCGGTCAAATCCATCNNGAGCACATCGCCGGAGACAATTTCCACGTTGGGATAGGGGGCCATGGTCTCCGCCAGCACCGGNAGNAGGGAGCGGTCCAGCTCCACAGAGGCCACCCGGCCCGCCCGCTGGGCCAGCTCCGCCGTCAGGGACCCGGCGCCGGGGCCGATTTCCAAAACCCCCGTCTCCGGCCCCGCCTGGGAGGCCTCCGCGATAGCGGCGGGGATGGCCGGGTCGATCAGAAAATTCTGCCCCATGGATTTGGAAAAATGAAACCCATGACGCCCCAGCAGCTCCCGGATTTGGTCCTTGTCGCAAAGATTCATGGCGGCTAACCTCCCAAACGGCCTTGTGTGATGGGGACAGTATAGCATACCGGCCGGGAGATTGCAAANGGGAAGGAANNTTGAGTGAGTTAGAAGTCAGGAAATTAGGAGGAATGACATGCTGAAAGAGACCGATCTCTGCTCCGCAAACGCCGCTGTCTCNCTGCNGACAGGGGCCGCCCCGNCCGCGCCGGGGTGCGATGTGNCGAAAATCCGCGCGGTATTTTTGGATTTGGACGACACGATTCTGGACTTTGGCAGGGCGGAAGCGTTGGCCCTGCGCCGCGCCTTGACGGAGGAGGGTATTCCCGCCGGGGACGCGGTCCTGGCCCGGTATCACGACATCAACGCCGCCCAGTGGCTTCTTTTGGAGGAGGGGAAGATCACCCGATCCCAGGTGCTGATCCGCCGGTTCGACATCCTGTTNGGCGAGCTGGGCGTTGCCGGGGACCCGGAGGCCNTCTGCGAGCGGTACGAGGAGTATTTAGCCGGAGAGGTNTGGTTTGTNCCNGGNGCGGAGGCCCTGCTGNAGGCCCTGGCCCCCCGGTANGATCTCTACATCGCCTCCAACGGCACCGCGGCNGTTCAGCGCCGCCGTCTGGCTGCGGCGGAGATCGGGAAGTATGTGAAAAAAATCTTCATCTCCCAGGAGATAGGNGCCGACAAGCCCAGCCCGGCCTTTTTCGACGCCTGCTTCGCCGCCGTTCCCGGCCTGTCCCGGCAGGAGGCGCTGATGGTGGGGGACAGCCTGACCTCCGACATNCGNGGCGGGCGGAACGCCGGCATGGCCGCCTGCTGGTTCAATCCGCAAAAAAAGCCCAGGCGGAAGGATATCCGCCCGGACTTTGAGATTCACTCGCTGGAAGAGCTGCCGCGGCTGCTGGCNGGGGAGTGAGGGNCCCTTGGCCCGTCACTCCANCACATACACNGTGCAGCCCCTCCGGCCGAAGTTGATGCACTCGTCGTAGGTGTTGAAATAGAGGTCCACCTTGCTGCCCCGGACGCCGGTGTCCTCCGCCACCGACAGGCCGTAGACAAAGCCGTCGTTGGTGACGATATACAGCCGGGTGCCCAGGGGGATCACCCGTTTGTCCACCGCCACAGTGCCCACANGGACGGNGGTGCCGCTGGCGGTGCGGGTGCCCACGCCGCCGTANCCGGTGGTGTAGGCGGTGGCGGTCATGCTCTTGACCGACTGGAAGCGGAACTGTTCCCCGGACTGTAAGGTCAGGACGCCGCTGCCGTCGCTGTTGGTGGAGACGTTGGCAATGGGGGAGCGGTCGTTNGTGAGGGNAGCCTCGGCNTCCTCCGGCTTGGGGGGCTCGGCGGTGCCGTACTCNATGATTTCGTCNACAACGGTGCTGTTCAGCTCCTCCACGAACTGCCGGGAGAGCTCCGCCCCGTTGGACCAGGTGATCTCATAAATGGCGGCCCGAATGCCGTCGGAGCCCTCCTGCACCACCTTTTCCGTGCCNTTTTCCATGTTGGGGTTGGGCTGGCGGATGGTGTCGTAGGCNACTTCCTCCACCACGCGGCGGAAGTAGGACAGGTCCGAGTCGATGGTGATGTCCACCGCGTCNTCNCCCACATCCACGCCGATCATCTCCAGGGGGCTGAGAACAATGCCGTACCGGTCCAGCGTCCGGGAGATGGTCTCCCGCTTGGAGCGGACGGTGACGGTCTCGCCCANNTGGTGGATGTTGACGGTCTGCCCGGATGTGAGAATCAGGTCATAGCCCTGCGTTCCATTGGAACGGTAGAGNATGCGCTTGGCGTAGTCGGGGATTTTGGCGGGGGAGCCGTCCAGAATGATGGCGTCCTCTCCGCCTCCGGTGAGGATATAGATGGCCCCGGCCCAGTCCGTCGCGGCGAAGCCCGCGCAGAGAATCACCGCCGCGGTAAAGACGGTAATGGCTCTCCGCCGCCAAAGCTCGAAAAGTTTTTTCCGCAGGTCTTGCGTCTTCAAAATCAGATACCTCCATACGGTATTCCCCAAGCAGTTTTCCGTAAAGTGGAAAAACCACCGTGGGAACAAACTGGATTTGTAACTTTTGTTACCAATTGGGAAACTGCCCACAGTATACACAAGAATCCCACTTTTGTCAATAGCTGGGAACAAATTTAGGGGGTAAAATGGGGCCGCTGCCCCCACTTTTGCGCCAAAAACGGGTTTTTCGACAGGAAAATATTTCTGAAAAAGTAACAAAAGAATGACAGGAAGAGATAGCCCCGCCTGGGGGAGGCGGGGAATATAGGGACAGGAGCGGCCCCGCCGCTTGCGGCGGACAGGCGGAGGGGGAGCAGGTAGCCAGAATCAGCGCCCCTCCTTTATAGCCCGCCGCTTGCGGC
>JAAVHG010000069.1 GCA_014799855.1 Oscillibacter sp. | reverse complement strand
CCGCCGCCCAAGCGTCAATACATATTTCGACATTTTTAGTCACGTTGTACCCTGGCACGGGCGGGGAACTCCCTACCCGCATCGGCTTGCGGTGGTTCCGGGATAGAGGCTCTTCCCTCGCTGGCTGTCCGTCACTGGCAACGGGGAAACAAGTCCCTTGCCCATCTCCTAAAAAACACCTCTTTTTTCAAATAGGCCTACCCTTTTTCCGATTTATGCGGTATAATAACCGTATAGTAATTATTCTGCCTGATTTCGGCCATTTTTTCCGCCCCTGTGGGGTAACCAAAAAAATATGGCTGAATATACCATAAAAACCATGACTTTTTGGTATATTGGCGAAAAAACATTCTTAATCAAGGAGGCGGAGGATATGGACAGCGCGGAGAGACGGGGCTTTATTCAGGACAAGCTGGAAATCAAATTCCTCATCTTATATATCGCCGACCGCCTGATTCAGCCGGTGCCCTACGACGTAATTCTGGATCTGGCTATGTGCGACAGCGGCGTGGGCTACTTCGATTTTTCCGAGTGCTTGACGGATCTGACCCAGACGGAACACCTCTCCCTGTCGGCGGATGGCCTGTACGCCATTACCGGCAAGGGCCGGCGGAACAGCCAGATCTGCGAGTCCAGCCTCCCCTACTCTGTCCGCCTCCGGTGCGACCAGAATGTGGCGGACTGCAACCGGAAGCTCCGGCGGAAAAGCCAGGTCCGCTCCAGCTGCCAGAAGCGGGAGGACGGAGTCTATTCTGTCCGTCTGGCCCTGGACGACGACATGGGCAGCGTCCTGGACCTGGGGCTGACAGTCCCGCGGGAGGACATGGCCAAGGCCCTGGCGGCCCGGTTCCAGAAAGCGCCGGAACGGCTGTACAGCCGGATTATGGACGTGCTGCTGGACGACGGCCAGGGAGAAAAGAGCGAAAAATGAGAAAACCCGGCGCGGACTGACCGCGCCGGGTTCCTTATTTGACGACCACGTTGGCCTCGCCCAAGGTCTCCCTGGCCTCCCGCACCAGGGCGGTGTGAAGCAGGGCCCGGGTGCCGTAAACCTTCCGGGTGTCCGCCATGACCATTTTCACCGGGGTTTCGCCTGGAAACATGGAGAACACCAGCTTCATATGCCGCACGGAGGGGTCCTGGAGACTGGGAAACTTCAAAAACAGGGTGTCCCCCGCTTCCAGCTTCTCCTTTGGGGCCGCTGGAGCAGCCGGCGGAATCCCATTCTCCACCCGGGACAGGGGGTAGGCGGAATCGCACATCAGCTGGGGAGCCTTTTCATCCCGGACAGACAGCCGCCCCTGGACCACTACCGCCATATTCTCCCGGAGATACGCCCCGCAGGTTTCCAAAGTCCGGGAGAAGCAGAGCATCTCCATGGCGGCGGTGTCGTCCTCCAAGGTCACATAGGCCATAAGGGTGTTGTTTTTGGTGGTCTTGGTCTTGCTGGAGGTAATCACCCCCGCCAGGGTCACCCGCTGGCCGTCGGCAAAGCGGGAGGGGCCGCTTTCCTGGGAAAAGTCCGTTAAAATGGAGCCTATGGCAGAGGCCCGCAGCTTCTCCACCTGCTTCCGGTACTGGTCCATGGGGTGGCCGGAGAGATAAAGGCCGGTGGTTTCCTTCTCCATGGTCATCAGCTGCTGGGGGGTAAACTCCGGAATATCCGGAAGGTGGATTTCCTTTACAGAAATCGCGGTTCCAAGCCTGCCGCCCATGGAGAAGAAATCCAGCTGACCCTCCACATTGTCCCGGCGGCGGGCTGTGGAGGCGTCCATCACCTGTTCAAAAACCTTCATCAGCTGAGAGCGGCGGGCGCCGGTGAAGTCAAAGGCGCCGGAGCGGATGAGGTTCTCCACAGCGCGCTTATTCATGTCGCTGCCCTGCATCCGATCGCAGAAATCGTGGAGGGAGTCGAANGGCCGTTTTTTCCTCTCCTCCATAGCCGCCTGNACAAAACCCCGGCCGATATTTTTGATCGCCACCAATCCGAAACGGATGCCTCCCTCCTCCACNGTGAAGCGGTCGCTGGANCGGTTGACATCCGGCGGCAGGAGGGCAATGCCCCACTCCCGGCACTCGTTGATATACCCCGCCACCTTGTCGGAGTTATCCAGCACGCTGGTCAGCAGCGCCGCCATGTACTCCCGGGGATAATGGCACTTGAAATAGGCGGTCTGGTAGGCCACTACCGCGTAGGCGGCGGCGTGGGCCTTGTTGAAGGCGTACTCGGCAAAGTCGTAAATNTTATTGTAAATNGTCTGGGCCACGCTCTCCGGAATACCGTTNGCGGCGCAGCCGCAGATGTTCCGGTCCGGGTCCCCCCGGAGGAAGGCCCCCCGCTCNTTTTCAATATCTTGTACTTTTTTCTTACTCATCGCCCGGCGCACCATGTCCGCCTGCCCCAGGGAATAGCCGCCCAGCTGCTGGAAAATCTGNATCACCTGTTCCTGATAGACAATGCAGCCGTAGGTCATGGAGAGGATAGGCTCCAGGGAGGGATGGTCGTAGCGGACCTTNTCCGGGTTGCGGGCGCACTCCAAAAACTGGGGAATGGAGTCCATAGGGCCGGGGCGGTAGAGGGCGATAATGGCGGTGATGTCCTCAATACTCCGGGGCTTCAAGCCCACGCACACGCCGGTCATGCCGGCGGANTCCATCTGGAACACGCCGGAGGTCTTTCCGGCGGAGAGCATTTCATAGGTCTCCTTGTCGTCCTCCGGAATNTCCTCCANACGGAAGTCCGGGTTATGCTCCTGCAGCATCTTCACCGCGTCGTCCAGCACGGTCAGGTTCCGGAGGCCCAGNAAGTCCATTTTCAGAAGGCCCAGCTCTTCCAGGGTGGTCATGACATACTGGCAGACCACNGCGTCGTCATTTTTCGCCAGAGGCACGTACTCGTACACCGGCCGCTTGGTGATNACCACTCCGGCGGCGTGGGTGGAGGCGTGGCGGGGCATTCCNTCCAGAGCCTTGGCGGTGTCGATGAGGCGGGTCACCTGGGAATCCGTCTCGTACATCTCCCGGAGGGATTTGGACAACTGCAANGCGTCATCCAACGTCACGTGCTTTTTGCCGTTCACCGGGAACATGGGCACCTGCTTGGCAATCTGGTCNACNTCGGCGTANGGCATGTTCATCACCCGGCCCACGTCCCGGATAACNCCCCGGGCNGCCATNGTGCCGAAGGTNACGATGTGGGCCACGTGGTCCTCCCCGTACTTCCGCTTCACNTAGTCGAAGACCTCGTCCCGCCGGGTNTCGCCGAAATCCATGTCGATATCCGGCATACTGACCCGCTCCGGGTTCAAAAACCGCTCAAAGTACAGCCGGTATTTCACCGGGTCAATGTCAGTAATGTCCAGGCAGTAGCTGACGATGGACCCGGCGGCGCTGCCCCGTCCGGGGCCTACGGGAATATCCACACTCTTGGCGTAGCGGACGAAGTCGGAGACGATGAGAAAATAGTCGGTAAAGCCCATTTTCGCAATCATATCCAGCTCGTAGTCCAGCTGTTTCCGGTGGGAACCGTCCTCCCCATACCGGCGGAGATAGCCCTCCTCACACAGCTCCCGGAGATAGGTTCTGCTGTCGTAACCCTTCGGAAGCTGAAATTCCGGCAGGTGGTATTTACCGAAGGTGAAGTCCAAATGGCACATTTCCGCAATTTTCGCGGTATTTTCCAAAGCTCCCTCATAACCGCTGAAGAGGGCGGCCATTTCCGCCTCGTCCCGGAGGTAGAAATTCCGGGGCTCGTAGCGCATCCGGTTCTCGTCGTCCAAGGTCTTTCCAGTCTGGATGCAGAGAAGCACGTCGTGGGCCTCCGCGTCCTCTTTCCGGAGGTAGTGGGCGTCGTTGGTGCAGACCATGGGCAGGCCCGTCTCCTGGTGGAGGCGGAGAATCCCCTGGTTGACCACTCTCTGGTCCGGAATGCCGTGGTCCTGCAATTCCAGATAAAAACGGTCGGGGCCAAAGATTTCCGAGAGGGTCAAAGCGTAATTTTTGGCGTTTTCGTACTCCCCGTTCCGCAGCTGCCGGGGAATTTCTCCGGCCAGACAGGCGGACAGGGCGATCAGTCCCCCGCTGTACTGCCGCAAAAGCTCCAAATCCACCCGGGGCTTAATGTAAAAACCCTCGGTCCAGGCCATGGAAACCATGTAGGACAGGTTCCGGTAGCCCTCCTCGTTCTCGCAAAGGAGAACCAGATGGCGGCTCTCGCTGTCAAACTCGTGAACCTTGTCCAGATGGGTGCGGCCCTGAGGTGTTACGTAAACCTCACAGCCNATGATGGGCTTGACGCCTTCCTTCTTGCAGGCCCGGTAAAAATCCACCGCGCCGTACATGACGCCGTGGTCGGTGATGGCGCAGGCCTCCTGGCCCATGGCCTTGACAATTCCCGGCAGATCCCGGATGCGGCACGCGCCGTCCAGNAGGCTGTACTCCGTATGNACATGCAGATGGACAAAGGACATGGGCTTATTCCTCCCGTTCTGTNAAAGATTCCCGCAGGCGCTNCAAANCTNTATANATTTTGNAGTAAACNGTCACGAATTATCTTTGATTTCNGCCAANANAGCCTCCANNTGCTCCACAGCGGTAACAATCATAATATCGCAGTGTCCAGTAAGGCCCAGCCGCTCCGCCGCCGGAGTTCTTNNGCTGANNCCGGGCTGGGCCGACAGCAGGTCCCCGCAGCGGCTGAGGCCGAAAATCTCCTCAAACCGGCGNCGGTACTCCTTGCAGAGGCCGTACAGCCGCCGCTTGGCCGCCTGATCGGCCCCCTCGGTGTGGGGATACAGCCAGCTCAGGGCCAGCACGCCGCCGCTGACCGCGCCGCAGACCTCCTGGTGNCTTCCGCCCACGCCTCCGCCAAAGCCCCCGGCAGAGGCNAAGACNGTCTCCTCCGCCACCGGAAGACAGTCGGCAAAGGCCCCGGCCACCGCNTGGGCGCAGTTGTATCCNGCCTTATGCAGTTCATATGCCCGTTTACAGCGATCCATAATGGTTCCTCCAAATCTCTTATTTTCCGCATGGATATATCTTGTTGCAAGCANCNTANCTGTATAGCAATTATCCTTTANAAANCTTTCGCCGCCTGGACCAGCTTCCGCAGGCGGTGGTTCAGGCAGGACTTGGTTACCGGCGGTGAGAAGACCTCCGCCAGCTCGCTGAGGCTCAGCTCCGGATTGTNCAGCCGCCGGTACGCCGTCTCCTTCAGCTTGTCCGGCAGATGGTCCAGAGCCCCCGCCTCCCGCAGCTTCCGGATAGCCTCCAGCTGTTCCTGAGCGGCNGACACCGCCTTGTCCAGGTTTGCGGTGTCGCAGTTNAGGCGGCGGTTCACGCTGTTGCGGAGATCCTTNTCCAGCTTTGCCGACATGATGGTCATGGCNGCGGATGGCGCACCGATAAAGGTCAAAAAGTCCTCAATCTGGTCGCTTTGCTTGAAATAGGTGACAAAGCTGCTGTTTCTGGCGACGCTTTTCGGCCGGTAGCCGCACTCCCGCAGCAGCGCCTCCAGCTCCCGGCTGGCCTGTAAATGGGAGCAGGTCAGCTCCAGGTGGTAACGCTTCAGGGGGTCCATGATGCTTCCCCCGGCGAAAAAACAGCCCCGGAGAAAGGAGGCCCGGCAGCAATTCTCCTCCAGCAGTCCAAAATTGATGTGGAGCGCCAGATGCTGCTTGGGGTCGTAGCCCAAAAGGTTGATGATGTGGTCCAGCTTTTTNGGGTCCGTCATCTGAAAAATCCGCTTTCCCTCNGAGTCCGGCAGACGGTCGAACCGGAGGCCGAAGGCCTTTTGAAACAGCTTTGGCAGACGGTCGGCAAAGTTGGCGTTTTCCGTGATAATCCGAATTTCCGCCGCGTTAAAGGTGTTGCAGTACAGCAGAATNCCATAAGCCTCCGCCTTNGCACAGCAGGAGCGCTGAATATTCAGTTTACATAATTCGTTTTTTGTGTCAAAGGAAAAGGACATGCTCCCCTCCTGATTTTGAGAAAACAGCGTTTATATTGATTGACTATACTAATATATTGTTCAATCTCCGACTCTTTATCGTTTCTCTTTCCGGTACGGGTCGTCGGAATAGCTTTCCCCGGCAATGCGGACACTCCTCTCGGCGTGGAGGAGAATCAGCTCCTGGGCCAGATGTACAGGGTGGTGGCGGACGAAGCCGTCCTCCACCACGGCTACCGGACGGCTGATCATCTCCACCCCCAGGGCGGCGCAGCGGTCCTTATCATAGCGGAGGGCCTCCGCCCCCTCCCGGGCGTACCGGACGGCGGTAATTTTGGGAATGGGGGAGGAATTGCACAAGCACAGCTCAAAAAGCCCCGGCGCGGAGTGGTGGAACAGAGCGGCGATGTGGTCCGAGGCGGTGTATCCCTCCGTCTCCCCTTCCTGGGTCATGACGTTGCAGACGTAGACCTTTAAGGCGTCGGATTCCTGAATGGCCTCTACAATCCCGTCCACCAGCAGATTGGGGATGATGCTGGTATACAAACTGCCGGGACCCAGGACAATCATATCCGCCTGCCGCAAAGCGGCCACCGCTTCCGGCAGTGCCTTGGGATGCTCCGGAACAAGCCGTACCCGCTTGATGCGGCAGTCCTCCCGTTTCTTGCAGTAGAAGATTTGGGACTCCCCCACGACGGCGGCACCGTTTTCAAATTCCGCTTCCAGCCGCACGTCGGCGGTGGTCACTGGCAGAACCCGGCCGGTAATGGCCAAAACCTCGCTCATACGGCTTACCGCCGCGTCAAAGGAGGGCGAAATGCCGTTGAGAGCCGCCAGGAACAGATTACCGAAGCTCTGTCCCGCAAGGCTTCCCTCGGTAAAGCGGTAGTGCATCAGCTCGCTCATGAGGGGCTCCGTATTGGCTAAGGCCTCCATACAGTTGCGGATGTCCCCAGGCGGGGGCATACCCAGATCCTGCCGGAGGACGCCGCTGCCGCCGCCGTCATCGGCCACGGTGACGATGGCGGCGATATTCTCCGTGTATTTTTTCAGTCCCCGCAGCATATTGGCCAGGCCGTGGCCTCCGCCGATTACGGCGATGCGGGGTCCCCGGTTTCTGGGGAGCCGGTAGGATTGTTCCATATTCAGCCTCCCCGGTTCATATCCCGGTGGTTCTCTGTTACCGTGTAGCCCTGCTGGCGGACGAACTCCGTCAAGGCGTGCGTCACCGCTACGGAGCGGTGATGTCCCCCGGTGCAGCCAACGGCGATGACCAAGGCGGCCTTTCCCTCCTCCGCGTAAAGAGGCAGGGTGTAGCCCAGCAGTTCTTTCAGCCTGTCCAGATACCCCTGGGTCTGCTGAAAGCCAAACACATAGTCCGCCACCGCCCGGTCCAATCCTGTTTGATGGCGAAGCTCGTCAATATAGAAGGGATTTGGCATAAACCGCACGTCCAACACCAGATCCGCGTCCATGGGAATGCCGTATTTGAAGCCAAAGGACATGACGCTGACGGCCATGCCACCCTTCTCCTCCCCGCCGCCGAACAGGCGAAGCAGTTCGCCCCGGAGCTTGGCGGTGGAGAGGCTGGAGGTGTTAATGACAAAATCCGCCCGCTGGCGGAGAGGCTCCATCATCTCCCGCTCCCGGCGGACGGCGTCCTCCAGGGAATCAGCCGCCCCGCTGAGAGGATGGCGGCGGCGGGTCTCTTTATAGCGCTTGATGATGCTGGCGGGGGCGGCGTGGCCGCTGTCGATCGAGTTGTTTTTGCTGTCCTTTGGACGGGGTAAGCGGTCGGCTCCCGTGCTGTACGGAAGCCGCTATT
>JAAVHG010000068.1:4589-10530 GCA_014799855.1 Oscillibacter sp. | reverse complement strand
GGATCGATAAATGTCGCAGGCTTTGGAAAAACTGTGAGCGCAAACTGCAGAACTCGTTTCAAATGTTCTCTCTCGCTTTTATTCGCTTGCTCTTGAATAGATACTGAACAGATTCTAAGGTGTCCGGCTGGCAAAAAGTATTTTAGTCGTAGGTTTCCAAGCTGTGGTTGCCCGAAGCCTTCTTCAAATAATTTTCCAATGTCCCGTTGAAAACCATTTCCGCATACTCAAGTGGGCTGTTGTAGATCAACCAATCCAGTTCAGCCCTGGTGCGAATCGTGGTTTCGATGGAGTCCTCGACATCCTGACAGGAGATGCTGATTTGACTTCCGTCAGAGTATTTCAGTTCTACATTGGCAGTATCAATGTTGAAAGCGCAGGATAGAAGTTTTCTCATAGCGGTGTACTCCTTTACAGTAGTTTCGGCTGGTTTTGAGGTGAACCAGGCGTGGCTACAAATTGGCTACAAAAAGTTTGCGGACGTTGTGGAAGGGCAGAATTATCTGGATTATGTGTACGAAAAACGAATTGAGAGTGCGGTTTATTATGAGAAATCAAAGGCCAGCACTTGAGTGGGAATGACACCGAAAACGGTGCAAACCCGCATGAATACAGGGTTTTTGGCCTGCCTCTCTGCCCTGTGATACTGGATTGATACTATTTGTGTCAGCCCCGGTACATAAGAGAATGATTGCAAAGAGCAAGTAACTGCCCTGCTGAACTTGCCGTTCAGCAGGGTGGTTTGCTTGCCCCATTCTTTTTCCGCCACTGTACCGGAATGTGGACAAGCTGAAACAGGCAGATGGAGCCGAGACTGACCCCGTCCAGCCAGAAGAACGTCCGCATGAAGTCTTCAGTACAGTCCGGAACCTCCGTATAGAAGTTCTGACGGCTGACATTCAGCGCCTCGGCAATCTTTGTCAGCAGATCCCTTTTGGGAACACGGTAATTCGTTTCGTATTGAGTGATACAGTTAGGGAATCTGAGAAATAACTTAACTAAATCCCTAATGTTAATATACGTTGCTTGCAGCAATGGGCAGTTCCTCATACAATGTCAGTAGTAACTGAAAGGAGGCTGCCTCTAATGTTAAACGAAAACATAAGAGCAATCAGAAAATCAAAGGGACTCTCGCAAGAAGAACTTGCCATCAAATTGAATGTGGTACGGCAAACGATCTCTAAATGGGAGCAAGGATTGTCGGTCCCCGATTCTGATATGCTGATCTCTATTTCGGAAGTGCTTGAAACACCCGTAAGCACTTTGCTTGGGGAAACGATTACCGAGGCAAAAGCTGATGACCTAAAAGCGATTTCTGAAAAACTGGAGGTAATTAACCTGAAGTTCGCCCAAAGGAAGGAAACAAGAAGAAAAACGCTACATTGGCTGTTTATCTCACTGTGTGCTGTTCTCATCACAGTTTTCGTGACCTTAAGCGTATTATTAAATAGTCCCTATTTGGGCTGGGATTATAGTGACCCTGAAACCGCCGTTGTTGGAGTTGCTTTTCACGCATTTGAATGGCTGTTTGTCAGGTCGGCGCCGATCATTCTTATACTGGCAATCATTGGCGTCTTTTTGACACGAAAGAAAAAATAAAACTGCTCTACATTTTGAACCACAGTTTAGGCTTCAAAATATCTCATTCTTTGAGGACAATAGACAATTCTGGAAAAGGCGGGGAATGTGCTCGTACTTCCCCGCCTTTTGTGATACTATTTTGATACTAAGAAAACAAACGGCCAAACATAACAGGTGAAATATAAATAAATTTGCGAAAGTCCCGCCTGTAAAAACACAGTAAATACAGCCCCATATATTTTGATTTGCCAAGTGAAAATAACCCCAAAACCAAAGCCGCTCCTGGATAGCAATGATAGCAATCTATCCAGGAGCGGTTTTTCTCTAACTTCCCTAAAAATTCGCGAACCCAAACACCGCGCCAACCACGGCGGAAAACGCGATAAACACAATAGGGTGCAGNTTCTTCGTAGGCTTCACCCAATTGGTCAGCGCCACCNGCACCGCCGCCAGCGCCAGCCCCTGCCAGCGGANAACACTCCCCTCCCCCAGGGCAAANCCGTTGAGNATGCTCCCNNCCGCCGGAGACAGNGTNTTCACNNTGGTCAGCACCTCCAGAATCACCGCCACCAGGGCGGCGGCNATCAGCCCCGTGGAGGCGGGCCGGAGGCCGTAAAAGGCCCGGTCCACATACTTATTGTCCCGGAAGCTCTTCAAAATCGCCGCGATGATGAGAATCACAATGATAGAGGGCGTCACCTCGCCCAGCGTGGCAATGACCGCCCCCGGCAGGCCCCCCACATTGAAGCCCACATAGGTAGCCATATTGATGCCGATAGGCCCCGGCGTGGACTCNGACACCGCCAGCATGTTCATCAGATCCCCGTAGGTGTACCAGCCTGTCCGCTGGCCGATGTCCTGCAAAAAGGGCAGGGTAGCCATGCCGCCGCCCACGGCAAAGAGCCCGGTTTTNAAAAATTCCCANTAGAGCTGTAAATAGACCGCCATCATTTCCCCCGCGCCTCCAAATTCTTCAAAATAACCCCCGCGAAGGCGGACAGGATCACANACCAGATGGGGGANANGTCCAGCAGCACNCCGCCNGCCANNACCACCAGGAACACAGCGGCGCTCCGCTTATCCACCACGGATTTTTTCAGCAGCTTGACCACGGCGTTNAAAATCAGCACGCACACGCACACNTGGATTCCNGCGAAGGCNTTGCGCACCANATCCAGATGAGAAAAATTAGTAATCANCCCCGCCAGCAGGGAGATNATCACCACGGAGGGAAACACCACCCCCAGGGTAGCCACAATNCCGCCCACAATACCGGCGNATTTCTGGCCGATAAAGGTNGCGGTATTCACCGCGATAATCCCCGGCGTACACTGGCCGATGGCGTAGTAATCCGTCAGCTCCTCGTCGGTGGCCCAGCCCTTGTTCTCCACCACCTCCCGCTGGAGGATGGGCAGCATGGCCATACCGCCGCCGAAGGTCATAACCCCCATTTTTGCGAAGGTCCAGAACAAATCCCAAAGCTCTTTCAACATATCGCCTCCATACCTCATTCCGCACGGACTGCCGCCATGCGTCCGGCCCGTTTCACAACGAAGCTGGACACACGGCGGCTGTTACACGGCCTATATCATACCAATTGAGCGGTGTCCTGTCAATTGATATCGGAAAATCCAATGGCGGATTTCGGGGAAACTACTCCCCGGCTCAGGAAATATACCCGTACATTCCCCGGACGGAAACCTCGCCGGAGCGGACGACCCGCTGCTGTCCCTGCTGGTCCCGGACCACCAGGCCGAAAGCGTCGTCGATGTCCACGGCGGTTACGGTCTCGCGGCTGCCGTCGGGGCTGATGAGCTGAACGGTCTTACCCAGATTCACGCAGTCCCTCCGGTAGATGCTCAAATACCGGCTCAAATCCCCGGCCTGCAGATCCGCGTACAGCCGGTCCAGAGCCTCAATCTCCGCCGCCGCCAAAGCGGGACGGGAAACGCTCTCCTCCAAATTCATAGAGAGGGACGTGGCAATCTCCGCCACCTCCGGCGAGAAATCGGCGGGAGTTTGGAGCACGTTCAGGCCGATGCCCACCACCAGATACTGAACGTGGCCCTCCTCGGCCTCCACGGACATCTCGGTCAGGATGCCGCAGAGCTTCTTATTGCCCAGTACGGGGTCGTTGGGCCATTTCAGCTGGGGCCGGACGCCGCAGACCTTCTCCACCGCGTCGCACACGGCCACACCGGCCATGGCCGTCACCGGCATCAGACGGTCGGGTTCCAAGGCCGGCCGCAGAAGCACGGACAAATAGATCCCCTTGTCCGCCGGGGACAGGAAGGAGCGGTTCCGGCGGCCCCGCCCCGCCGTCTGGCTGTTGGCGATGACCACGGAGCCGTCCGGCGCGCCGGATAGGGCGATGCTCTTGGCGTATGTATTGGTGGATTCCAGCTGGGGGAAGCAGTAGAGCTCCTTGCCCACCACCGCCGTCTCGCCCAAAAGGCTGCGGACCTCTTCCCCGGTCAGCACATCCGGGGCGGCCACCAGGCGGTAGCCCAGGCCCGTGCGGGCCTCGATGTTGTAGCCATCCCGGCGGAGGGCGTCCACCGCCTTCCAGATGGCGGCGCGGCTGAGTCCCAGGCGGCGGCTCAGGTTCTCNCCTGAGACAAACTCGCCTTCTCCNACTCTCAGAAGTGCCAATACNGTTTCACGGCTCATTTGTCTCCCTCTCTTTCTCGGGCGGCTTGTGACTGCCCGGCGGCCCCCTTCTCCCGGGGTGCAAGCGTTTCCGGTTTTTACTACACTGTTTATTATAACAGGTTTCCAAAAAAAAGCAAACGATTCAAGAAAAAGGTTGTTCGGATTTGAACGTCAAAATTACCAAAATTTTCCCAGGCATTTTATCACCCATCCGCTAATAGCCCCTCTATGTCCGATTCGCCCCAAATCTTGATCCCGTGGGCTTTCAGCGTCTGGGCAGCAACTCCGTCGCCTCTGGTTAACATATCACTAAAATACCCATCGTAGATCTCCCCGGAGCCGCAGGAGGGACTGCGCTCTTTCAGCACCGCNCCCTGGCAGTCCAGCCGCCGGCACAGGGCNAGCACCTCCTCCGCCCCCTTTTGGTAGGCGGCGGTCACGTCCTCCCCGGCGGCGGTGACCACCCGGTCCCCCCGCCGCTCCGCCGGAGGCCTGGGGGTNGGGAGNCCTCCCAGCTGCTCCGGGCAGACGGGCACCAGCTGGTGGCGCTTGGCCAGCTCCTCCGCCAANGGGTGGAGCNTGGCGGTTCCGTCGTACCGGCAGGCGGCCCCCAGCAGGCAGGCGGAAATCAGCAGCCGCATACCGGCTCACCGCCCTTCCAGGGCCTGACGCTCCCGCCGCAGCTNGGCAAAGAGCGTCACCGCGTCCCATTTCCGGTTGTGGGGGGTCAGCACGGCTTTCAGGCACTCCGGCCCGGCCCCCGCCTGGGCCATAACCGGCAGAAGGGCGGAAACCTGGGCGTCCAGTCCGCAGAAAACCGCCATGCGGCCTCCCAGCGGCCCGCCCGGATAGGGGCCGGCCGGACCCACGCCGTCNTCCAGCCCCGC
This sequence comes from Oscillibacter sp., assembly GCA_014799855.1. Taxonomy (GTDB): domain Bacteria; phylum Bacillota; class Clostridia; order Oscillospirales; family Oscillospiraceae; genus Oscillibacter. The sequence goes on along the minus strand of JAAVHG010000068.1, from coordinate 5,410 downwards.
CAGAACCGCCANGGGCTTCCGGTAATCCCCCCGGGCCACTGGCACGACCTCCACGCCAAAGGGCTCCAAGGCCGCCCCCACCGCTAAAATGGAGGGCAGATCGTCAAATCCAAACAGCAATACCCGGCCGTTCATGCCCGACCTCCTTTATCCGATTTGCTTTCCGTTCAACACGGCCAAAACCAGCTTGTCCCCCTCGTATTGGAGCTTGAGGGAGAAAAATGGCGATTGTTCCTCCAAAAGCCGGAGGAAAATCCTGTCCCCCTCCCACATGGGCAGGGACAGCAGCCGGGATTTCTCAATCCAGGCCAGTTCCCCCTCGTCGCACTCCCTGGGCTCTCCAGTCCAGGCGGAGGCGGTAAACAGGTGCATATACTCCGTGGGGGCCTGATCGGAGACAAACGTCACCAGCCCCCGGTAACGGTAGTCTGTCAGGACAAGTCCCGTCTCCTCCCGGCACTCCCGGAGAAGGCAGTCCTCGGGACTTTCTCCCTCCTCGCACTTGCCGCCGATGCCGATCCACTTGTCATGGTTTAGATCGTGGGCCTTTTTCACCCGGTGGAGCATCAAGTATTCCTCTCCCCGCTCCAAATAGCAAAGGGTGGTGTTCAGCATGGCGCTCTCCTCTCTCTTCTCTCCGGTTTTCCCAAAAAGCCGTTTCTGTTCATAAGGTATTCACATTCATTTGCTATAATGGTAGTATATATGGCGTAGATTTGAGTTTTAGGCCGCTGTCACAGGGCCCCGGAAAGGTTCCGCGCCTATGCGGATCAACCATTGCGTNNTNCCATNGATAAACAGGCTCANGGAGCNGAAAAAGG
>JAAVHG010000068.1:0-4584 GCA_014799855.1 Oscillibacter sp. | reverse complement strand
GTNCTCTTCACCGCNTACGCNATTTACNCCGCGGCGGCGCACGCCTTTGCGGCCTGACTGTGATTCCGGCCANGGTCCACGCCTCCGTCANCAAGNTGTCCAACGTGATGNAAACTCTCTAAGAANTGNTACTCCCCCATCACCTGGAACACGATATCCCGCACCCGGTCCCGGGTGTCGCACTCGATAAGGGTCAGGTTCTGCCANGGCCCCACGGTGATTTTNCCCATGACAAAGGGGACGGTGATAAAGGGGGACAGCAGCGCCGCCTTGATGTGGGAGGAGCCGTTGTCGTCGTGCCAGGTTTCATGGTGCCAATAGGGNACCACATGGCCCTGCTCGTCCAAATANGGNGAGAACACATCCAGGGCGGCCTTCAAATCGTGGTTCACCATCCCCGGCTCAAATTCCAGGGTAGTCAGCCCCGCCACGCCGCCGGTGGTGAAGCCGGTGACAATTCCGGCGGTAACGCCGTGTTTTTTGCAGGCCTCGGTTACGGCGTGCTGGAAGTCCTCCGTCACGTCGATCATGCCCATGTGGGCCTTGGTGTGGTAGGTTTTCGTNTCGGTGTAAACCGCCATAAAGCGCCTCCTGACTGGATGTTGATCCGGCCCTTTTCANACAGGGCCGATCCATATTTTCCCCGTATAATGGGCAAATTATAGCACACTTTTTTCCCACTGGCAACGTTTTCCCCAGGCAAAACAGCAAAAGGAGGCAATCTTTTATGCGCGCCGCGCTGATTCAAATGTCCGTCACGGCGGACAAGAGGAAAAACATCGAAGCCGCCTGTCAGCATATCCGGGAGGCGGCGGAGGCCGGGGCGGATTTCGCCGTCCTGCCGGAAATGTTCTGCTGTCCNTANGACAACNGCTGCTTCCGCGCCTACGGCGAGGAGGAGGGNGGCCCCGCNCAAAAGGCCCTCAGCGCCGCGGCGGCGGAGCTTGGCGTTTATGTTGTCGGCGGNTCCCTGCCGGAGCTGTTNCAGGGCCGGGTGTACAACACCAGCTATGTCTATGGCCGGGACGGCCGTCAAATCGCCCGGCATCGAAAGGTNCACCTCTTCGACATCGACGTGAAGGNGGGCCAGCGGTTCCGGGAGTCCGACGTCCTTTCTCCCGGAAATCAAATCACCACCTTTCAGACGGAGTTCGGCCTGATGGGCCTTTGCATCTGCTTTGACCTCCGGTTTGAGGAGCTGGCCCGGTGCATGTGCCTCCGGGGNGCGCAGGCGCTGTTTGTCCCCGCCGCCTTCAATATGACCACCGGCCCCGCCCATTGGGAGCTTCTCTTCCGCCAGCGNGCGGTGGACAACCAGTGCTTCACTCTGGGGGTCTCCCCCGCCAGGGACGANNCCGNCGCNTATCGCGCCTACGGCCACTCCATCGCCGCCGATCCCTGGGGAANCGTACTCTGTCAGGCCGGAGCGGAGGAAGCCATCCTGTACGCGGAGCTGGATTNAGGCCGCGTGGCGGAAATCCGCCGCCAGCTTCCCATTCTCTCCGCCCGCCGGACGGACCTGTACGAGCTGCTAGAGCGATGAGCGGCTATGTATTCGCCGCCTTTTACGGCGTGGTCCGNCAGATTCCCCCNGGCCGCGTGGCCACCTTCGGCCAGGTGGCNCGGCTGGCGGGTATGCCCCGCTGCGCCCGAACCGTGGGCTACGCCATGGCGGGATGCAAGGACCCCTCCGTNCCCTGCCACCGGGTGGTGGACCGCTTCGGCGGCACAAAGGCGGCTTTCGATGTCTGCGGCCCCGGCACCCAGCGGGCCATGCTGGAAGCGGAGGGCGTTCTCTTCCGTTCCGACGGGACGGTGGATTTGGAGCGGTGCCAGTGGAAGCCATAAGAAAAAGAGCGGGAAATCCCGCTCAGATTGGCGGGTTGGCGAAAAAATCTTTTCGCCAACCTGAGCAAGNTTNTCAGNACCCGTGGAAAGNTCTGAAAAANGTATGATTGAAAACGAAAGGAACCCCTGANGGGTTCCTTTCNCNGCTATCTTCCTNTCCGAACGAATGACATAAAGCGTTTTCTGCCATTCTGGAAGAACCGGTTAAAACTCGTAATCCACCGCCACCCGGTCCTCCCGGATGGACTTGCACAGGGCGGAAACNGCCTTATGCCGGGGNTCGTTTTTNTAGGCCTCCAGCGTTTCCAGCGTCTCAAACNCNCTGACGCACACAGCNTCGTAGTTTCCCTGGCCCACATTCACGGCCACCTCGCTGGACAGCATCTGGGGCACCACCCCCTGGAGGGCCCGGAGGCCGTCCAAAAACTTCTTCTGCTCCGCCTCGGTGCCGGGGCGGAATTTCCACATGACGATGTGACGAATCATTTCAACCTCTCCTCTCGTTGTACGCCCGGATGCCCAGGTCCAGCAGCTCCACGGCCCGGGTCAGGTCCTCGGGGGCGGTGACATAGGCCACGCGGACCTTGTTCCGGCCCAGCTCCGGGTCGCTGTAGAAGCCCGCGGCAGGGGTCAGCATAACGGTTTCGTTATTGTCCGAAAACTCCTCCAAAAGGAAGTATTGCAGCTTCTCCGTGTCGTCCACCGGCAGAGTCACCATAAAGTAGAAGGCCCCCTCGGGATGGGTGAATTCCACGCCCGGCAGCTTTTCCAAGGCGGTAACGATAGCGTCCCGGCGGCGTGTGTACTCCGCCAAAACCCCGTCGTAATAGGACTGGTCCAGGCAGTTGTACATAGCGGCGGCGCCCACCTGCTCCAAGGTGGCCCCGCAGAGGCGGCCCTGGCACAGCTTCAGCGCCTCGTTCATCAGCTCCCGGTTCCGGGAAACCAGCATTCCCACGCGGGCGCCGCAGGCGGAGAACCGCTTGGACACGGAGTCCACCACCACCACGTTCTCCTCCGCGCCGGGGAATTGCAGCATCGTGGAGGGCTTCCCGGTGTAGACAATCTCCCGGTACACCTCGTCGGAAATCAGGAACAGGTTGTGTTCCCTGGCGATATCCGCCATCACCTGGGCCTCCTCCGGGGTGAGGACCACGCCGGTGGGATTGCCGGGGTTGGTGATCAGAATGCCCCGGGTGTGCTCGTTGATAAGAGGCTCGATTTTCTCCCGGCTGGCGTAGTGGTATCCTTCCCCGGCGGAGGTGGGGATGGGGACCAGCTTGGCCCCGGTGATGTTGATAAAGGTGGTGTAATTGGGGTAGAAAGGCTCCGGGGAGAGGATTTCGTCCCCCTCCTCGGCGATGCAGGACATGACAATCTCCAGCGCCTCGCTGCCGCCGAAGGTGGGGAGAATCTCCTCCTTCTCCAGCTCGCAGCCGAACCGGCGGTAGTAGCCCTGCACGGCGTCGGTAAACTCCTCCACGCCGGAGGCCGGGGCGTATTCCACCACGTTATTCTCGAAATTCCGAATGGCGTCGAAGAAGGGCTTGGGGGTCTCGATGTCCGGCTGGCCGATATTCAGATGGCGGACCAGCAGGCCCCGGTCCATAGCCGCCTTCTCGTATGGGTAAAACTTCCGCACAGGGGACAGCTCACAGCGTTGGATTTTGCTGGAAAATTTCATGACAGGATGCCTCCAGAATGGTTTATTCTCGAGAAAACGGGTTATTAGCCATAAAAAATCGCCCCTGACATCTGTCAGGGGCGAACTTACGTCCACGGTACCACCCTGATCTGTCCCCCTAGGAGGGACATCTCACGTCATCCGGTAACGGGGATGGGCCGTTCCGCTCCTCGCGGACCGCTCAAAAGTGGCTTGCCTAGCGTCCTTGGCTGAGGGCTTCCACCATTTCCCTCTCGCTGAAAGCCGGTTTCGCTGGGCTGGCTTTATCATCGCTTTTCTCGGTATCCACTATTATACGGCTTTCCCGCCGTTTGTCAAGAGGGATTTTGCCAGCAAAAAGCCCGGCGAAAACGGCTTTTTGGCGGTTTCCCGTCAACCGGCCCCGTCCTCCGGCTCCGGAGGCTGGGGAAGGTCCTTGCCGCCCATCTGCATCTCCTGCCACTGGGCCTTGGTGATGAGGAGCTGCCGGGGCTTGGAGCCCTCGAAGGGGCCCACGATGCCCCGCTCCTCCATCTGGTCCACCAGGCGGGCGGCGCGGGAATAGCCCAGCTTCAGCCGCCGCTGGAGCATGGACACGGAAGCCTGCCCGGTCTCCAGAATCACGTCCACGGCGGCGGGGAGCAGCTCGTCGTAATCGCTCCCGCCACCGCTGCCGGGGTCGGAGCCGCCCACGCCCTTGGCGGCCTTTTCCTTGTCCTCGGCGTTCTTCTCGATCTCGTGCATGACCGACTCGTCATATTGGGCGTTGGCGCCCTCCTTGACAAAGTCCACCACATTGGCCCGCTCCTCGTCGGTGATGAAGCAGCCCTGGACGCGCAGCTTGTCCTGGCCCAGGGGGGCGTACAGCATGTCGCCCTGGCCCACCAGCTTTTCCGCCCCGGTGGTGTCCAGGATGATGCGGGATTCCAGGCTGGACGCCACCGCCAGGGCAATGCGGCTGGGGATGTTGGCCTTCATCAGGCCGGTAATCACGTCGGCGCGGGGACTCTGGGTGGCGATGACCAGGTGCATCCCGGCGGCACGGCCCATCTGGGCGACACGGCAGATGGATT
>JAAVHG010000067.1 GCA_014799855.1 Oscillibacter sp. | reverse complement strand
TGAGTTTCAGTCCCTGGTACGGAGCGTGACGGAGGCCATAGACCGCCGGAACCGCCTGGACGCGCTGCGCCGGGGAGGGAACGCCTGATGGCCGATCTGGAAAAGGCTTTTCTCTGCGATCCGGATACGCCCAGCAAGAAATATTACGTCCAGTTCAACCCCAATACGCTGGAATACTCCGCCAGCCGGGGCGGGAACGCCTACAAGGGCGTATCGGCGCAGGGCGGGCAGGGCTCCGCGCGGGAGCCACAGATGCAGTCCTCCCCCTTTTCGGAGCCGGAGGGCTCCCTGCTGTCCGTCAAGCTGTTTTACCACACCTACGCCAGCCGGGACGACTTTTCCGACGTGCGGACAAAAATCTACAGCATCCGGGCCTTTCTGCCCTCGGGCAAAGGGGAAAACAGCTCCTCCAGCCCGCGGATTCAGTTCGTGTGGGGAACCCTGGCCTACGCCGGTACGCTGGAATCTCTTCACGTATCCTATCAAATGTTCGCCCACGACGGCACGCCGGTTCAAGCCGAGGTATCCATCACCATCCGGGGCGAGGATCTGGATGTAAGCGCGGAGTCGAACAACCAGGCCCAAAGCGGCAGGAAAAAGCTCAAGCTGGAACCGGCGGATGAAGACCCGCCGCCGGACGATATCGTCTGGCTGTTCCAGGACGAGGAGGAATCGGCGCTATGAATTTCTCTTCCCTCCGCGAAGCCTACGGGGCCATGCGGGAACCCGGCTTCTGCATAAAAGTGGACGGGACCCGGCTGGAAACCGGCGGGGACGCCCGTCCGCTCCGCGTGGAATGCCATCTGACCTCCACCTGCCAGGCGGGCATGCTGCGCCTGGAAGCGGCGCTGGACCCCGGCGGAGAGCATGGCGCGGCGTGGCTGGACGCGGTCCAGCCCGGCGCGGTGTGCTCCCTCTCCCTGGGCTATGGGGACAGTCTCACCGATGTGTTCCGCGGCTTCTTTTACGACGTTCTCTGGAACGACCCTTTGGATGGCGGAACCATCCTTTTGGAGGCCGTATGCCTGGACGTGCGGGGGCGGCTGATGCTCACCTCCCACGCCGACGCGGGGGCGAACCGCACCCTGTCCCAGCTGGTGGACGCGATTCTCGGCCAGAGCTGCTGTACCGAGCTGGCCTCCAAGCGGACGGTGGAGCAGCCGCCCGGGGATTGGGATCTGCCCGTCCAGCGGCTGGGCTTGTCCGACTATCAGGTGATCTGCGAAGCGGCGGATTTTCTCTGCTATGAATTCTATGCCTTCGCGGACGAGCTGTACTTCGGCCCGCCCAGACCGGAGAGCGGCCCCGCCGTCACCTTCGACGGGGCAAACGGCCTGACGCGCCTTGCCCGCCGCCGCACCCTGGCGGACCAGTGCGCCGCCGTAACGGTCAGCGGCACGAACGACGCCGGGGAGCGCGTCTCCTCCCGCTACCCGCGGACANGCGANAGCGGCTTTGGAACAGANAANATGAGCGGCGTNCTCACCGGNGNCTTTCACTATCCGGAGGCCNTTGTGCGNACNATGGCCCAGGCCCAGTACCTCTCCCAGGCCAGAATGGAGCGCCGCCAGCGGCAGGCGGGCGGGCTGGCCGGAAACTGCGTGGGCCTCCCGGAGCTTCGCCCCGGGCGTTTTATCCAGGCGGCGGATCTAAGCGGGCCCGTCAACGGAACCTACTATGTACACACCGTCCGTCACGTCCTGGACGAGACGGGNTTTCAAACCTGGTTTGAGGCGGAGGATGAGTAAATGGCGGAGCGTGAAGTCCTGCGGGGCAAAGTGACGTCCTATCCCCCGGACAGCGGCAAGGGGCTTGTGGAGGTGTCCATCGGCGCCTATGAGGAGGAAAACGGCACGGTATACGCCCGGGTGGAGCAGAGCATGTCCGGGGTCTACTGGCTGCCGGAGATCGGCGACGTGGTGGAGGTGGAGCTGTCCGGCGCTCCCGGCGGCGAACCCCGGATTCTCCACATCCACCGCCCGGAAGGGGACGAACAGACCGGGACGTGCTGGACGGAGGAAAACAATATCAAGCAGTTTCTCACCCGTTCCGGCCACCGCGTCACCCTGGACGATACCCAGGACGCGGCCGCCGTCGCCGTCCACACCGCGGGCGGCCTGGAGCTGAGGCTGGAGGACAAGCCCCAGACCGTCACCTTGCAGGCAGAGGGAAGCGGCGAACCTATCCTGCTGCTGGATATGAAGAACGACGAAATCAAGCTGGCCGCCGGGAAAAAGCTGACCATCACCTGCGGCGGGGCCTCCATCACCTTCGACAGCGGCGGAAACCTCTCCGTCCAGGCCAAGGGAAAGCTGGCGCTGAGCGGCCAGGAAATCGCCCTGGACGCCCAGGGCAAACTGGCCGCCAAGGGACAGCAGGCCGAGGTGTCCGGCTCCATGGCGGCCAAGGTGTCCGGCCAGAGCCAATTAGAGCTGAGCTCCGGCGGCATCACCCAGGTCAAAGGCAGCATGGTAAAGCTGAACTGACCAAAAGGAGGAGTCCGAATGGCGGCAATGGCGTTTCCCTGCCGGCTGGAATCCGGCCTGGGCCGGTTTCGTCCGCTGACCGAGCTGGAGGAGATTGCCCAGTCGGTCCATCTGATTTTGTCCACCCGGAAGGGAGAGCGCCCATTCCGGCCCAAATTCGGCACGCGGCTGGACCAGTATGCCTTTGAGACCATGGACACCACCACCTGCAGCCTGATCCGCCAGGAGGTGGTGTCCGCCCTCCAGACCTGGGAGCCGCGCATCGGGAACATCCGGGTGGAATTTGACCCCAGGCCGGAGGAAGGACGGCTGACGGCCCTGGTCTCCTACCAGGTGCGCCGCACCGGAGCCGCCGCCAGCCAGACGGTCAGCCTGCCCCTCAATTGACCAAGGGAAGTGAATGAGGTGACGCGCTTTGGATTCGTTTTGGGANACATACCANGCCTATCTCCGCTCCTATCTGCCCCAGTGGCGGTATGCCCCGGACAGCGGGGAGCCGGAGAGNGCCGTCCTGCGGGCGGCTGNGGAGCTGATCGAAGCGTCNCGGGGCCGCATGGCCGATCTGCCCCAAAAGCACGAGCTGGCCTTTCTGCAGGGCTGGAAGCTGGACCCGCTGGAGGCGGACCCGGTCTGTGCCTGCGCGGCNCTGACCGCNCCGGAGGGNNCTCCCGTCCCNGCGGGGACGGAGCTTTACCTATCCGGCGACGGGGCGCGGCTNTGGCGGACCGCGGAGGACGCCCAGGCGGAGCCGGCCCGGCTGACCGANCTGTTTCTGACCGGGAGAGGAAAACAGATCCCGCTTCCTCTGCCCTCTCCGGAACAGCCCGTCCGCCTNTTTGATTTTCACCAAGAGGGACTGCCGGGCCCGGAGCTTCAATTTTCCCACCCGGACGCTTTTTCCTCNCAAGANGGCTGTCAAATCCGGCTTACACTGGACTCCTCCGCGCTGNTGGANCGAATCAGCGGCGAAGAGGCGCGCTGGNCCCTGGCNTGCGCGTCGGGAGACGCCGTTCCNCTGGCTCCTCCNGTAAGGGAGGAAACGTCTCTGCGCTTTCANCTGCCCGCCGCGCCGGAGGGGCGCGCCCTGCTGGTCCGCCTGCCNGCGCCGCCCCCTTCCGGTTCCGCCGCCGGGGCCGCCGTCTATACGGAGCGGCCGCCGCNGCCNCNCGCCATGGTCTGGGATGGAGACGCTCCCCTCAGCGGGACGCGCTGGCCGCCCTTCGGCCTGATCCCGGAGCCCTGGCGCGCCTNTTATCTCTCCTGCCCGGACGCGCTTACGCTCCGGGGNGCGCGGCTCACCGTCTCCTTTGCGCTGTCCTTCCAAGAGTATGAGGAATACCTGCCTGGGATGGATAAAGCCCCGGAGTACCGTCCCATCATGCGCCGCCTGCCCACGCCGCCGCCTGTCCACGAGGTGCGGGCAGAGCAGGTGCTGTGGGANTACTGGAATGGCCGGACGTGGCTGCCCATACNGGGCACAGAGGNNTTTACCGGCAGCTTTNCCGCCCCGGAGCGGGGTCCGGTCCGNATTGAGGCCCGGTTCTTATGGCCGGAGGACNCCGCCCCCTGTGNGATAGGCGGNCAGTCCGGCCTGTGGCTGCGCTGGCGGATTNGCCGGGCCGGAAACAGCGGCTGGCTGCCCCGGCGCTGTTACGCGCCCGAGATCTCCGGCCTCCGNTTTTCCGCCCTGCTGGAAAACNCCCCNGTATCCGTGTCCCTCCGCGCCGGGAACGGGGATCGGTTTTTTCCCCTGTCCGATCCCCACCCNCTCCTTCTTCANCAGGCCNTGCCCGANGGAGACTGCTGGTGGCTGGGCTTTGACCGNCCGCCCTCCGGGCCTCTTCTGCNAATGTACCTCTCCCTGCAAAACCGCCTCCCGGGCGGCGTTCTCACCGCCTGGGAAGCGGAGGAGGAGGAGGGAAACCGTCCGNTNCCNCTNAAGGACGGCACGGANGGNCTGTCCCACAGCGGCATGATGGCCGTCAGCGGCATCCGCGGCGCTNTGAGNGAACGGTTCGGCCTGCGGCGCTGGTGGCTGTGCCTGCAAGACGGCGGCGGAACGCTGTCCCAAGGGCGGCGTTTTCCCTGTCTGGAGGAGCTGTCCTGCGGCGCCGTTCTCCTGCTAGGGGTCAACGGCGNGGGCTGCCGGAANGGCGAGCCGCTGGCNCCNCTCCNGGGCGGGCCCCTCCGNGCCGTCACGCTGACNGNNAGCTTTGGCGGCGCGGACCGGGAGGATCGCGCCGNCCTTCTGCGGCGGGCCCGNANCCTCCGGCACCACCAGGGCCNGTGNGTGTCCGCCCTGGACGCGGAGCAGCTGATCTGCGGNCAGCTGCGGGANGTACTNCGCACCCGCTGTCTGCGGGANGCGGACACGCTGCACATTGCCGTTCTGATGCGGGACGTCCGNNGCCATGAGGCGGCCTTTGCNANACGGCGGGAGGAAATCCGCCGCCTNCTGGAACAAAACAGCGTTCTGCCTGCGCTGGGATTGGCAATTGCGGTGGAGGAGCCCGCCTTCTATCCNATCAACGCCATGGTGTGGCTGCGNACGATGGAGGAAANNCCNCNGGAGGCCGTCCGCCGCCGGGTCCGCGAAGCCCTGGACCGCTTTCTCGANCCGGCCTCGGGCCGTTTTCAGGGAGAGGGCTGGCCCATTGGNCGGCTTCCNACGGAAATGGAGACGCGCAATTTTCTCCANGACNGACTGCCGGGNTTGGCCGTCGTAAGGTGCCCTCTGACCGCCGCCGCGCCCGACGGCCGGGAGCTGGACTGCGCCCAAATCAGCGNCCCCTTTTCCCTGCCGCTTCCCGGCGCCTATACCGTCCACATACTGCGGGNGGAGGGCTTNNCNTGTACTCCTTGAATCTCAATACAACCCGGCAGGAGGACCTCTATGACCAGGCCCGNGGCCGCATGGCCCAGCTGCTGCCCGGCTGGAGCGACGCCATTCCCAGCGANCCGGCNNCGGCGCTTCTNGAGCTGGCNTCCTACCTGTCCCACATGCAGAACCGGGANATCAACNCCATCCGGGACCGGCACTACNGCGCCTATCTGAAGCTTCTGGGNCAAACGCCCAGAACCNCCGCCCCGGCCCGTATGCTGGCGGTCCCCNNCGGNNCNGCCANGCCNTGGCCCGGCATACGTTTTGAACTGGACGGCGTTCCATTTGAGGCGGTCAGCGTTCCGTATGCCGGACTCTGCCGGGTAAACGGCGTGTCGCTGACTCAGGGAGGCCGCCGGACCGTTCTGCGGGAGGACTCCCCGCTGGCGTTCACCCCAGAAACCCCCGCCGCGCTGGAAATTACCCTTTCCTCCCCGCTTCCTCCCGGCGTACCTGTGCAATTCTGGCTGGAACTGCAGCCGGAGCCGGGACGGACCGCGCCCGACGAATCGACAACTCCTCCCGTCCGGCTTCTCGCTCAAATCGGAACCGGCGGCCCGCAGCAGAGCATTCCCTGTGAAGACGGCACCTGCGGCCTGCTGCGAAGCGGGTATGTGACGCTCACGCCCCCTGTGCCCTTCGACACACTCTGCCTGCGGGTGGAGGGCGAAATCGAAGGAGAGCCCCGTGTCTCCGCATTGGCTTTGTATCCCGTGGTGCTGGAACAGCGGCGCACGCGAAGCCAATGTCTGGACCTGAAACCTCCCTTCCGCCTGCCGCCAGGCTGGGGGGAACAT
>JAAVHG010000066.1 GCA_014799855.1 Oscillibacter sp. | reverse complement strand
CGCCACCTGGGCGGGGGTCAGCCACAGCACGGCGGCGGACACGGAAACGGCCAGCAGGGCCACGGCGGCGGCAATTAAAACCGCTATTTTTCTCGTCTTTTTAAAATTCAACATTTGATTCTCCTTTTCAGCTTCCCGGGCGCGCAGAAGCCGCACTGTCCGCTCCTGAAAATCGGCGGAAAAAGAGATTTCATCAAAAGCCTTGCGGTAATCCTCTCGATTCATGCAATCTCCTCCTCCAGCATCTGCCGAAGCCGCTCCCGGCCGCGGGCCAGGCGGGTGCCCACCGTGGCGGTGGGAATACCCAGCGTGTTCCCAATTTCTTTCATGGAATAGCCCTCATAATAATAGAGGTGAATCACCGCGCCGTACTTATCCGGCAGAGCCTGGACGGCGGCCAGCAGGGACCCGTCCTCCTCCGGAGCCGCCGGAAGCACCGCCTCGTCCAGAGGCAGGTTCCGGCGTTCCGCCGCCTTGCGGATATCGGCGGCACGGTTGAGGGTGGCGCGAATGAGCCAGGCCTTCTCGTGTCCGGCGTCCCGGAAGCGGGGAGCCTTATCGATCAGCGCCAGAAACACCTCCTGCACGGCGTCCTCCGCGTCGGCGGGGGAAAGCCGGCTGGCGGCCAGACGCAGCAGCATAGGGCTGTACTGCGCCACAATCCGCTGAATTTCATCACCGCTGAAGCTGCTCACGGCCCAATCCCTCCTTTTCAGCTCTTTAAAACTAGGGACCTCCCGGGCGGTCCCTGGGAACGGGGAACCGGGTCGGTTCGGCCGTTCGACTATAACACGAATGGGGATGGGGAAATTTTTCACAGGGAGGAAAAAAAGTGGCGGACCCATGGCCCGCCAAGCAGAGAGTAACCAGAAAGCGCAGGAAAAAGTTTTTGGTCAATCTTTTTACAAAAAGATTGCGGGGTGCAGGGGCAGAGCCCCTGCAAGCCCCCGTAACCCCCGCGCAAAGCGCGGCACAGCAAACAACAAAGAAAAGGCGGCAGCGAAGCGCCCCGCCGTTCTAAAACCAAACGGCAATCCACAGCCCAAGGATGGCCCAACCAGAAGGTCAGGCCCCACAAGATCACCCGCCATCCAAAAGCCAGGATTGACTACCCCTATTTCCGCCTACCCCGCCGGGCCGCCCCAATAATAATCCCAATCCCCCCAAAGAGGATCGCCACATCCGCCAGATTGCACACATAACGGTTCAGCCGGGGCACCTTGGGAAACTCCAAATAGTCGTAAGCCCTGCCATGACGGAAATTCTCCCACAGGTTGCTGGCCCCGCCGCCGAAGATCAATCCCCCCGCCGCCGGGTTCCAGCGGCTGAGCCGGAGAATCTCTCCCAGGGCGGAGGCGGCCAAGACCATCCAAAGCCGCCGTCCAACAGGCAGGCCAAACGGCCCCGCGTCATTCCAAAGCTCCGTCAAGCGGACGCGCCCGCCGAAGAAATCCTCCTCCCGGCGGCTGGAGCGGTTGAGATACCACCGGGCCGCCGTGCAAGCGGAAAAAGTCAGGGCGGCAATGGACAACGTAACCAGCATGTCATTTCTCCTTCCTCCGCGCCTTTTCCATGGCGGAGCGCAGGGCCCCATGTCCGGCGGCGCGGTTGTTTTTCTCCATGGCGGCGGAAATCTCCCCCTGGACGAACTCCATCTCCTGGCGGAAGTTGGAGGCGGATACCCGGAGTGCCCCGTGGCCCAGGATAATCAACTGCTCCGGTCCGTCGGAGGTAGCCACCTTGACCCGGTGCTTCTTCCCAATCTCATAGGTGGCCTTTTCGATATAAGCGTCGGCGGTCTCCGCCTCCTTGGTGTAGACCACGTGAATGTTGTGGTACTTCTCCACGGAGCCAAGTCCCCCCTTGACCTTGTACGCGTCAAAAACCGCGATCACCTCGCACTTTTGGAAGCCCTGGTAGTTGCAGAGGAGGTCGCAGAGGCTTTTCCGGGCGGCGTCCAGGTTGTCCCGGGCGATGGTTTTCAGCTCGTCCCAGGCNAAAATAATGTTGTAGCCGTCCACCAGCAGGTATTCCGGCCCGGAGGCCTGCTCCCGCACGGTCCGGCGNTCCTGGACGGTTTCGGACGGGGGCCGCTTGGGCTCNTTNGGAGGGATAAAGGCCCGGCGCTTGACAGGGCCNTAGGTGCGCTCNAAGATGGCCTGCAATTCCTTGTCCTGCTCGATGGTTCCGGCGTAGCCGGCGGAGCGGCGCTGCTGGGGGGCCTCCGGCTCCGCTTCCTCCTCCCAGGTNCCGTCCAGGCGGATNCCGCTGTCCACATGGGCATGGGCGGGCACCTCGTTCCAGGGGACCACGTACCCGGCCCCATGGGCGCAGAAGACGGAATCNGGAGAATTNTCCAAATCCCGNAGNGGATCNTANCCNACGGCCTCCNCCACCCGNTCCGCCTCCGCGCAGGGGCGGAAGCCTCCGGGGGTGCAGGTCAGNCGGCCCTGGCCCCGGGTGTAGGCGGCCACCTCCGAGGCATAGCCGCCCATNGCGGACACGGGGGCCGCCCCNGTGATCACCGCCTCCCCGCCGAAGGTTTCCGGCGGGTCCGTCTCGCCGTTCATCCNCTGGAAATCGCTGATGGCCCGGCCCGCCTGGGCGGCAGGCAGNTCCAGGCGGAAATTGTACCAGGGCTCCAGCAGAACGCTTTCCGCCGTCATCAGTCCCTGGCGNACGGCCCGGTAGGTAGCCTGACGGAAATCGCCGCCCTCGGTGTGCTTCTCGTGGGCCCGTCCGGCGGTAAGGGTGATNCGCATATCCGTAATGGGGGACCCGGTGAGGACCCCCANGTGGGTCTTTTCCATNAGGTGGGTCAATACCAGCCTCTGCCAGTTGAGATCCAGCTCNTCGGTNGGGCAGATGGAGCCNAAGCGCAGGCCGCTGCCCCGCTCCCCCGGCTCCANGAGNAGGTGGACCTCGGCGTANTGGCGGAGNGGCTCAAAGTGGCCCACGCCCTCCACCGCTCCGGCGATCGTCTCCCGGTAGCAGACNGCGCCGGGGCCGAAGGCGGCCTCCAAANCGAACCGCTCCCGGAGAATCCGCCGGAGGATTTCCAGCTGGACCTCCCCCATCAGCTGGACGTGGATCTCCCGCGCCGCCTCGTTCCAGACCACGTGGAGCTGGGGCTCCTCCTCTTCCAGCCGCCGGAGCNTTTGCAGGGCGGTGTGGGGGTCCGTCCCCCCGGCCAGCAGCACCTGATAGGTGAGCACCGGCTCCAAAAGCGGCCCCGCCCAGTCGGTTTCATAGCCCAGGCCCTCGCCGGAGGANACGCGGCTCNNGCCCGNCACGNCGCAGACNGTGCCNGCCGNNGCNTCGTCCACGGCCCGGAATTTCGCCCCGGAGTAGACGCGGATCTGGTCCGCCTTCTCCTCCCAGACCTGGTCCTCCGGCGCGCCGGGGCGGCGGTTGGTNAGGAGATCCTTCACCCGCAGCGTGCCGCCCGTNATTTTCATATAGGCCAGCCGGGCCCCCTGGGGGTCCCTGGCGATTTTAAANACNCNCGCCCCGAACTCCGCCGGATAGTCCGGCACNGGGGCGAACCGCTCCAGCCCGGCGGCGAACTCCGCCACGCCCTCCATCCTCAGCGCCGCGCCGAAAAAGCAGGGGAACAGCTTCCGCTGGGCAATCATAGCGGAAACGGTCTTGTCAGGGATAGTCCCGGTTTCCAGATAGGCTTCCAACGCCTCCTCGCCGCAGACGGCGGCCTCCTCGCCGAAATCGCCGCCGAAGTCCACGCAGGCCCCGTCCAGCTGGCTTTTCAGCCGCTCCATCAGGGCCTCGCGGCCCAGGCCGGGGAGGTCCATTTTGTTGACAAACAAAAACACCGGAACCCCATACCGCTCCAGCAGCCGCCAGAGAGTCCGGGTGTGGCCCTGCACCCCGTCCGCGCCGCTGATTACCAGAATGGCGCAGTCCAGCACCCGGAGGGTCCGCTCCGTCTCGGCGGAGAAGTCCACGTGGCCGGGAGTGTCCAGCAGAGTCACTTCCAGCCCGCCCAGGGTCAGCGCCGCCTGCTTGGAGAAGATGGTGATGCCCCGCTCCCGCTCGATGGCGTCGGTGTCCAGAAAGGCGTCCCGGTGGTCCACGCGGCCCAGCTTCCGGATGGAGCCGCTCTGGTAGAGCAGGGCCTCGGAGAGGGTGGTTTTCCCCGCGTCCACGTGGGCCAGAATGCCCACCGCCAGCTTTCTCACGCCGCCCCCTCCTTTTCGTTGAGTGATTGATGGTGTGTATTGTACCACATCTGTCCGCCGTGGGCAAGGTTTTGAAAAATTTCCGCCCCGTTGCACAATTTCCGGCAACGTTTCCCGCTTTTTCGCCCCGTCTGTATAACGCACCCGCGAAAAAACTGAGAAAGGAACATTGCCATGAACACAACCGCCAAATACAAGCTCCCCCAGTGGGACCCGGACGACCCCATCCGCCGGGAGGATTTCAACAGCTTCGCCGCCAATACGGAAAGCGCCCTGTCCGGGCTCAACAGCAGCATATCCGGGCTGAACAGCAGCATATCCAGCCTCAGCAGCAGCGTATCCAACCTGGCCTCCAGCCGCAACGCGGAGATCTCCATCGGCATCCACCCCGGAGTCTCCACCACACAGGTGCAGTACGACTTCCCCTTCCTGCCGGATTTCGTGATGATTCTGGGGAACAACAACATCAAATTTTTCTACGCCAGCCTGTCCACCGTCCTGTACGCCGCCGAGATCAACGGCACAAGCGTATCCTACAACGTCAGCCTCGGGCAGAATTTTCTCCGCATCCGGGGCGTGGACAGCAACGCGGTGGTGCCCTATCTGGCGGACCCCAAGGCCCGGTATTTTGTCCTGGCCCTGCGGCAGAGGCATTGACGGCAAAACAGCGCGGCCCTATCCGAAAGGATAGGGCCTTTTTTCGCGTTCTCCGCCATCGGGCGGGTTCCCCGGACAATTTCCCCTGGGTGTGGAAAATCCCCGGCGGGTGTGCTATACTATTTATACAATCAGGCCCGGAGGGCCATCCGGCAAAGGAGGAATCGGGTTTGGAAAACTGGAAGGAAGCCCTGGACCGGGGCGTGCTGGCGGTCAGCGTGAAAACCGAGGCCATGGTGGAGAGCGGCCGGGTCCGCTCCGCCCTGACCGCCGCCCGGCGGGACATGGAGGCCGCCGTCAACGACCTGGGGTTTCAATACTACAACGGCTGGCTGTCCGGCGGACTGGACGACGCGGCGCTGCTGGCGGCCTGCCAGCGGGTCCAGGAGATTCACGGCGAGGTTCTGGCCCTGCAAAACCGCCTGGACCGCATTCAGGCGGGGCGGCGGACGGCGGAGGGAGCCGCCTTCTGCGCCGCCTGCGGCAAGAAGCTGATACCCGGAAGCCGCTACTGCGACGGGTGCGGCGCTCCGGTGGG
This sequence comes from Oscillibacter sp., assembly GCA_014799855.1. Taxonomy (GTDB): domain Bacteria; phylum Bacillota; class Clostridia; order Oscillospirales; family Oscillospiraceae; genus Oscillibacter. The sequence goes on along the minus strand of JAAVHG010000066.1, from coordinate 8,229 downwards.
GCGGTGACGGCCATGCTGGAGGTGCGAAACGTCTGCAAGAGCTACCGGGGGCGGCAGGTTCTGGCCCCGGTGAGCTTCACCCTGAAGGCCGGGGAGTGCCTGGGGCTGGCGGGGGCCAACGGCTCCGGCAAGTCCACCCTTCTGCGGCTGATGGCCCAGGTCCAGCCGCCGGACAGCGGTCAAATCCTGTTCCAGGGCCGGGACACGGCGGGGGATAAGGCCTTCCTCCGCCGCCGCCAGGGCTGCGTGCCCCAGGAGGACGCCCTGGCGGAGGAGCTGACGGTCCGCCAGCAGCTTCGGCTGTGGCAGGCGGCCTGCGGCCTGCGGGGGCCTCTCCCGGAGGAGCCGATCCGGCTGTGCGGCCTGGGGGAGCTGATGAAAAGCCCCATCCGGGGCCTGTCCGGCGGAACCCGGCGGCGGGTCAGCATCGCCATGGCCCTGCTGCCGCGGCCGGGCATTCTGCTGATGGACGAGGCCACCGTGGGCCTGGACGAATCGTACCGCCAGTCCCTGCTTCGCTGGATGGAGGCCTTTCTCCGAAACGGCGGGCGGGCCGTCTGGTGCAGCCACCGGACCGAGGAGCTGGAGCGGCTCTGCACCCGCTGTATGCGTTTAGAGGACGGAAACGCCCGCTGGGGCTGTTGACGGCCCCGGCGTTTTCCCGCCGGACTCCGGCGGACATCATGGATAATGAAAGGAGCATCCCTATGTTTTGCGAAAACTGCGGCACAAAATTGGAACCGGGAGCCAAGACCTGCCCCTTCTGCGGCGCGTCCGTCCCCGGCGGATGGCGGAGGAGCGCCGAGCGCCCCGGCGAAAGCGTTTCTTCCGCCCCGCCGCCCTCCCGGGATACGGCGGACCCCGTCTGGGAGACCGCCTATCCGAGCGATCCCGAGCCGCCGAAAAAGAGCCGCAAGGGCCTGTTCATCGGCATAGCGGCCATTGCGGTCCTGTGCGCGGCCGCGGCGGCGTTTTTCCTCTTCCCCAGCAATCCCAAGGACGANCTNGGCCGGGCCATTAAAAAATCCGCCGCCGCTTACGCCGAGGCCCTGGAANCCAACCCCCTGATCGGTTCCCGCGGCGCGGAGAACTACGAGCGCGGCCAGAGCCTCTCCCTGGAGATCACCCGCGTCTCCGATATGCTGGACAGCGCCTTTCTGGATATGGACTTCCTCCAGGGGATGGGCCTCCGGCTCTCCGGGGAGGTCAGCCGNTCCAACCGCCGCATGGCCNGCTCCGCCGTCCTCTTCTACCGGGATGAGGATTTGCTCCAAGCCCAATTCGGCCTGGANGACACNCTGGGAGANTTCTCNATCCCGGAGCTGTTCGACGGCCNGGCCCTGGCCTTTGANACCACCACCCTGGGGGAGGANCTGGCCCGCCTGGGCATGACGGGCACGGAGGCGCTGAGNTTCGACTTCTTCGGTTTCCTGGACAGCGCGGAAACGGCGGAGCCGGACGGCAGGGCCGTCCAGGATTTCCTGGACGCTGTTGAAGTTTCCAAGGANGGCANNGGAAACCGCNCNATCAACGGCGCGCAGCTNTCCTGCGACGCCTACCGGGTTTTCATTCCCAAGGAGGCCCTGGAAGACTATCTCCAAGCCGCGGCGGAGACCGCCGCCACNCCCCATTCCTCCNCCNCCGTCCAGTGGGGCACCCGGATCNGCCAGGACATNGAGCTGACGGTGTACGTGCATGACGGATACGTCTCCGGCGTTTTGTGGAGCGGCGAGATCGATGGAGAGGCCTGCACCTGCAAGCTGTATCTGGGCGGCGGAAACGACTACGTGGACGATCTNTNCCTGGAGCTNCGGGACGAGAACGCGGCGGTTCTNCTGTCCTCCTCCGGCNNNCANNCCGGCAGGAACGGCNNCTGGANNGACTCCACNACCCTGCGGATACAGGACANCGGCCTGACCATCTTCACCGCCTCCTCCGACTTNTTCTATGACCANAACAGCTCCGGCGGCGATAATCTGGACTGGACCCTCTCCGCCGGGGACTTCACCCTGGCCGCCAAGGGCAGCGCCGAAACCGGGCACGGCGTTCTCTACGCTTCGCTGGACGATATCTCCGTCCAGGCCTACGGCGGCATAGAGCTGGTGGGCCTGAAAGCGGAGATCCAGTCTGGCCCCTACGCGGGGACCCACACTGTCTCCGGCCAGCGGACGCTTCTCTCCGACATGACCCCCGAAGATCTGGAACTTTGGGCGGAGCGGATCGCCGGAAACACCCAAAGCTGGGTGCGGGGCCTGGGGGACAAAATCCCCGCCCTGGCCATTCTGGGGCTTCTTTATTAAAGGTATGGACGGTCCGCGCCTGTTTTGGCGGCTCCTCTGCCTGACGCTCCGCCGTTTTCTCCGCCGGATTGTCCCTCTGGCGGGGCTGGCCGCCCTCTGCGCCGCCCTGCCCTGGCTGGCGGGGGCCGGAGCGGAAGCGGCCCTGTCCCAGGGGTCCGGCTTCACCGGATTGTCCCTGGTCATTACCTCCCCGGAGGGGGAGGCTGTACCGGAATCCCTGGCGGGATACCTCGCCGCCATGCCGGAGGTCGGCCAATATTGCCAGATCTCCGCCATGGAGTACGGCGAGGCCCTGACGGCCCTGGATGAGGGCCGCGCCGCCGCCGTGCTGGCCCTGCCGGGAGACTTCATTCCCACGGTCCAGCGGGGGGAGGCGGCGGAGGTCCGCCTCCTTGTGGACAGCCGCCGTCCCCTGGAGGGGGCCTTGGCCCTGTGGGTGGGGCAGAGCGCCGCGGACCTGCTGGCGGCGGTTCAGACCGGGGTTTACACGGTGCTGGACGCATACGACAGCACCCCGCCTCCCGGCCTGGACCGGGACCGGGCGGTGATGGAGATCAACCTCCAATACGTCCAATGGGTCCTTCGGCGGCAGGGCCTCTTCCGGCAGGAGGTCCTTTCCCCCACCGGAGTCCTCCCCATCGCCCCCCACTATCAATTGAGCCTCCTGTGGTTTCTGGTCCTCTCCCTGGCCCCGCTGTTCGCCTGGAATTTTCAGGGGGAGTGGCTGACCTGCCAGCGCCGCCTCCGGTGGGCGGGGCAAAGCCCCCTGTGGGGGTACGGGGCCAGCCTGACCGTCTGCGGCCTGGGAGCCGCGGCGGCGGTTTTCCCGGTCCTCTCCCTTTGGGCGGGAGGCATTTCCGGACACGCCGCCTGGGCGGCGCTTTTGGGCGGGATCTTCTTCGCCGCCTGGGCCGCTCTCTGTGGGACCGCCGGAAAAACCGCCGCCGGGTGCGGGGGCTTGTCCCTGCTGTTGTCCCTGGGGGCGTTGGTCCTCTCCGGGGGAGTCGTCCCTCCGGCCCTTCTGCCCCAGGCCGTCCGGCGCTTGACGGCCCTGTCCCCCATCACCTGGCTGCGATCAGCTTCCGCCGCCTCCATGGGGTATCCGGCGGAGGGGGACGGCCTCTTCATCCTGACAGCGGCGGTGTTGCTTGGCTGTACAGCCGCTGTCCTTTACAAGCGCCGCGTCCGGGAACAGGAGGGTAAGGTATGATTTATTTCTGGACGGCCCTCCGCCTCCACTTGGCGGTCCGGACCAAAAGCCTCCGGTTCTGGCTGGTCCTCCTGCTGGCCCTAGCCGCCGGAGGGGCGTTCCGCTGGATCTCCCAGGCGGATTCCCCGTCCCCGGCCCCTATCCAGGTGGGCGTGGCCCTGCCGGAGGAGGGCGGCGAAGAGTTCTGGGCGGTATTGTCCCAGAGAAGCGGCGAAATTTTGGAATTTATCCCCACCGGCGAGGCTCATCTCCGGCAGATGGTAGCCTCCGGCAGGTGGGACTGCGGCCTGATACTGCCGGAGGACTTTTCCCGGCGGCTGGAGTCCGGCGGAGCGGAAGCGGTGACGCTGGCCACAGGCCCCGGCTCCACGGTGTATCCCCTGGTGCGGGAGACCGCCGCCGCGGCGCTGAGCGCCCTCCTGTGGCCGCAGATTGCGGAGGAGTATCTGGCGGACCACGGCCTGACGGCTGGCCCCCTGCCGGATATCGCCCCGGTGGCGATCACCCTGGAAACCCTGGACGGCGGGCCTCTCACCCTCCCGGCGCTGGCCCGGCAGGGCGGGGCGCGGCTCTTCCAGGGAGTAACGGCGGCTCTGCTTCTGGTGTGGGCCCTCTTCGCCGCCATGGACCTGGGCCGTTGGAAGGAAACCCCCGCCGCCGCCCGGACGCGGCCCTGCGTGGGCGGGGCGCGGCTGCTGGCCCCCCGGCTGGCGGCGGCGCTGATCCAGGCCCTGCTGGTAAGCGGCGGGGCCCTGACGCTGGCTTTGGGCAAAGAGGCGGGGCTCGCCGCCCTGGCGGGCTATCTGCTGTCTCTGGGAGGCATGGCCCTGGCCCTAAGCTGCCGGGGCGCGTGGCGGTTTCTGGCGGCCCTGCCGCCCTTCGCCGGGATAGCGGCGCTGGTTCTCTCCCCTGTGGCGGTGGACATGGGGGCGCTCTTTCCCCCGCTGGCCCCGCTGACGCGATGGCTTCCCACCACCTGGTATCTCCATGGCTGCGGCGGCGATTGGACCGCCATAGGAAAACTGCTGGCGCTGGCGGCGGCGTTGTGGGGTCTGGCCCTGGCCCTGTCAGGGCAGAGGCCGTCCAAGCGGTAAATTTAAATGTTGGAAAGAGGAAATCTCCATGACGCTGTGGCCTCTGATTTTTGCGGCAGCCGCCGTCTCAGTGGCAGCCGTACTGTACCGCCGGGGCGCTGCCATCACCAGAAGCATTGTTGCCGTGCTCTTCGTCTTCCGTCCCGGGCGGGACGGGGACCGGGTATCCTTGAATGCCTGCACCGGATGGGTCAGGCACGCGGGGCGGTTCGCCAGAGGGCGGACGTATACGTTTACTCTCGACACGGCCCTGTCCCAGGGCGGGGCGGAGGTCCTCCTCCTGAATGGGAAAAAACATCCCCTCCTGCAACTGAACCGGGAGTGCCCCAGCGGAAGAGCGCGGCTGGATGAAAAAGGGCGGTACTGCCTCCGCTGGGAGTTCCAACACGCCACCGGAAAGTGCGAACTGCGCTGGCAGGAGGACTGAACCCGGCAAAAAAGACGGACAGGAAACCTGTCCGTCTCAGGCTGTCGAAAAAGTCTTTTCGACAGCCTGCGCAAGTTTTTCAGAACTTCAAAAAGTTCCGAAAAACTTATGATTGAAAACGAAAGGAACCCCTGATGGGTTCCTTTCGTAGCTATCTTCCTTTCCGAATAAACGACTCCAAGCCTTTTCCGACAAGCTCAGACCGGGCGGATTTTCCGCCCGGTCTTTCCTCTGTTATGGAGTTTATTTCGCAATGGCCGCCGTGTCCATGGCGATCATCAGCTCTTCGTTGGTGGGGATCAGCAGGGCCTTGACCTTGGAGTCGGCGGCGGAGATGACAGCCTCCTTGCCCCGGACGCCGTTGGCCTCATCGTCCAGCTTCAGGCCCATATACTCCAGGCCGGAGCAGATCATAGCCCGGACCACCTTGTCGTTTTCGCCTACGCCGGCGGTGAAGATCACCGCGTCCACGCCGCCCATGGCGGCGGCGTAAGCGCCCACATACTTGCGGACCTCATAGGCGAACTTCTCCTGGGCCAGAGCGGCCTTGCTGTCGCCCTTGCCGGCGGCGCTTTCCAGATCCCGGAAGTCGGAGGACACGCAGGAGAGGCCCTCCACGCCGGATTTTTTGTTGAGAACGTTCAGCATCTCGTCGATGGTCATATTGTACTTGTTCATAAGATACTGCAAAATTCCCGCGTCCAGATCGCCGGAGCGGGTGCCCATGGGCACGCCGGCCAGGGGGGTGAAGCCCATGGAGGTATCCACGGACTTTCCGCCGTCGATGGCGGTGACGGAGGAGCCGTTGCCCAGATGGCAGGAAATCAGCTTTAATTCCTCAATGGGCTTGCCCAGCATGGCGGCGGCGCGGCCGGCCACATATTTGTGGCTGGTGCCGTGGAAGCCGTAGCGCCGGACCTTGTCGGCCTCGTAGTAGGCGTAGGGCAGGGCGTACATATACGCCTTGGGGGGCATAGTCTGGTGGAAGGCGGTGTCGAACACGGCCACCATGGGCACGCCGGGCATCACCTTCTGGCAGGCCCGGATGCCGGTCAGGTTGGCGGGGTTGTGGAGGGGGGCCAGGGGGATGCAGTCCTCAATGGCCTTTAAAACCTCGTCGGTGATCAGAACGGACTTGTTGAAGGCCTCGCCGCCGTGGACCACCCGGTGGCCTACCGCGCCGATCTCCGCCATGGAGCCGATAACGCCGTTTTTCGGGTCCACCAGGGCGTCCAAAACCGCCTGGATGGCCTCGGAATGGGTGGGCATGGCCGTGTCAACGGCGTCCAGGGTCTCCTTGCCGGAGGCCTTGTAGGTAAACTTGCCGTCGATGCCGATGCGCTCGCAAAGGCCCTTGGCCAGGAGCGTGCCGGTATCCGGGTCCAAAAGCTGGTACTTGAGGGAGGAACTACCGGCGTTGATGACGAGAATGTTCATGGTTTAACAACTCCTCTTTTTTTCTTCCCCGGAATCTGCTATACTGGTGCCGGGATGTCCCGAAGGGGTCTGGCAGAACGCCTGAAACACCCCCGCATTTCCAGGGAATGTTAATCTATCCTCATTATAACAGAGTTTTTTCAGGATACAACAAAAATTTTACCGAAATGTCACTTTTTTGTCACCACTTTTGGAGGAAATCCATGAAGACTGCCGGTATGATAATAGAATACAATCCTATGCACAGCGGCCACGCCTATCTGCTGGAGGAGACGCGCCGCCGTCTGGGGGAGGACGCCGCCGTGGTCTGCGCCATGAGCGGGGACTTCGTCCAGCGGGGCGGCTTCGCCATTCTCCGGCGGCAGGCCAGAGCCAGGGCCGCCGTGGAGAGCGGCGCGGATCTGGTTCTGGAGCTGCCGCTTCCCTGGGCGGTGTCCTCGGCGGAGGGCTTTGCCCAGGGGGGAGTGTCCGTGCTTCACGCCACAGGGCTGGTGGACTATCTAGCCTTTGGCAGCGAGTGCGGCTGCGGCGGGACGCTGGACAATCTGGCGGTGGCTCTGCTGAGCGGGGATTTTCCTCCGGCGCTGAAAGCGGCCCTCAGCAAGGGCGTCAGCTTCCCGGCGGCGAGAGAGGCGGCGGTGGCCGGACTCCTCTCCCCGGCGGAGGCGGCGGTGCTCCGGGGGCCGAACGACAATCTGGCGGTGGAGTACCGCAAGGCTCTTCTGCGGATGAATTCCCCCATCCGGACTCTGGCGGTCCGGCGGGAGGGCGCTCCCCACGACGGGGAGGCCCCGTCTGGCGGGCGCCCCTCCGCCTCTCACATCCGGAGCCTTCTGCGGTCCGGAGAGCGGGAGAAGGCCCTGTCCCTGATGACCGGACCCATGGCGGCGGCGTATCTGGCCGAGGAGGCCGCGGGCCGCGCCCCTGTGGTGATGGAGACCTGCCAGCGGGGGATTCTGGCCCGCCTGCGGTCCATGGAGGAAGCGGAGTTTGCCCTTCTGGACGGCGGAAGGGAGGGCCTGCACCGCCGGCTCTACCGGGTCTCCCGCGAGGCGGCCTCTCTGGAGGCGGTTTTGCAGGAGGCTAAGACCAAGCGGTTTACCCATGCCCGCCTCCGGCGGATGGTCCTCCGGGCCTATCTGGGCCTGACGGACACGCCTGGAGAGGTGCCCTATCTGCGGGTCCTGGCGGCCAACGCCCGGGGCCGGGAGCTGCTGGCCCGGATGCGGACGACCGCCTCCCTGCCGGTGGTGACTAAGCCGGCGGATGTGCGGCGGCTGGGCGGCTCCGCCCAGGAGCTGTTCCGGCTGGAAGCCAGGGCAGCGGACCTCTATGCGCTGGCCTACCCGGATCTCCGGGCGGCCGCGGGAGGGAGCCTCTGGCGGGAGAGCCCCGTGATGATCCAGGCGGCGGGGCGATAAGAAAGGAAGGTATTCCATGAAACGATGGATGATATGGCTGGCGGTGTGTCTGACGGCCCTGCTGGCGGGCTGTTCCGCATCCGGCGCGGAAACGGTGCTGGCGGAAGATCCTGTGATGGAGCCCCGCGCCCGCGCGGAGGAGCCCCTGGCCGGGGAACCGGCGGAGGGGGAGGCAATCCGCTACGCGGTGGATATTGTCAATTGGAGCAAGAAAACCCTCAGCGAGGAGGGGGTGCTTCTGGTCAGTTCCAATCTGCAAATCCCGGAGCTCACCGCCTGGCGGGAGGACGGCACGGCGGTTTTGGAGCCTGCCACCCCCCAGGAGGAACGGGCCGCGGCG
>JAAVHG010000065.1 GCA_014799855.1 Oscillibacter sp. | reverse complement strand
TCAAACAGGGTGCCCGCCACCTCCAGCGTGGCCGCGATGTTCACCATGGCCGGATAGACCAGCGCCGCGCCGACGCTGGCGCCCACAAACTCGCTACACTTGAACTTCCGGGCAGCGGTAATGCCCAGCATGATGGGCAGGAAGTAGAAGAACCCGTCGCCGATGGCGTACAGCAGCATGTACAGGCCGCTGGTGGGACTCAGAATGCCGATATTCTCCAGCGCCAGGAAGGAGACCACACCCTTGATAATACCGGCGGCGGTCAGAACACCCAGCGTGGGGACCAGGATGCCGGAAATCGTGCCCATCAGCTTGTTGAGCAGGCCCTTGCTGTTGTCCGCCGCGCCGCCGTTGTCCTCGGCGACTGTTCCGCCGCCGGAGATGCCCTGGGTGGCCAGGATGTTGTCATAAATGCCGTCCACCTTGTTGCCCACAACTACCTGGAGCTGACCGCCGGCCTCCAGAACCTTGATCACATACTCGGTTTGGTTGAGCTTTTCCTTGTCCGCCTTGGACGGGTCCTTCAGCACGAACCGCAGACGGGTAACGCAGTGGGTCAGGGAAGTGATGTTGCCCTTGCCGCCCACCGCCTCGACGATCTTTGCGGATACGGCGTCGTACTTGTTTGCCATGAAATTTCCTCCTGTCTTTTCTCCTGTTTGATGAAAGCGTCTCATTCAACACCGGTTCAACATGAATATTCCAAACACACACAATCTGGTTGTTGAATATAATATACATCATAATTATCAATATGTAAATACATGATTCAAACAAACTTACCGGCGTATTTTTATGGGTTCTGCTGAATGGAGCCGCGCCAATTTGCGGGAGAGGAGGGGGGATGGAGGTTGAAGGATATTCAATTTAGAAAAATTTTTGAATATTTCGTTCAAAATCCGTTGCTATCCGTTTCTCTCTACGGTATGATAGAAGGGCAGTTCTGCCATGGAGGTGCCGCGGATGAATCCTTTTCAGATGATGGAACAGCGTAAGCGGGAGTTTACGCAGAATGATATGCTGATTTACCAGGCGATCCTGGAAAATCCCGATCAGGTCACCTATAAGAGCGTAAGCCGGCTTGCGGAGGACTGCGGGGTATCCCAGCCGGCGATTTCCCGCTTTGTGAAAGGGCTTGGTTATGCCCGCTATCAGGATTTCCGCGCGGAGATCATCAGCTGGCTGGCGCTGCGCTCGGAGCAGCAGGCCCAGGGCAGTGATCATCTGGCCTATTTTAATACGCTGTATCAGGTCCTGGGGGAGGCGGAGAAGGTCCTCATCCCCGAGACACTGAGGGATTTGGCCGGTTACATCACCGGCTTCAGGCGGGTGTATGCCACGGGTCTGGCCAAGAGCTTCCAGCCCGCGCAGCTGATGGAAATTCTGATGCGTAAAAACCGGTATGACGTCCACGCCGTGACCAGCGACACGCTGGATGATCTGGGCATCGTGATGACGGAGGAGGATCTGCTGATTGTCTTTTCCGTCAGCGCCGTCTCGCCGATTATGCCCAGGGCGTTGCGCACCAACGGAAAGATACTGTTGATCACGGCCAACCACAGCTGCGATCAGCTGCGGCCCGGGGATCGCGCCCTGGTGCTGCCCTATGTGTCGGCGGATCCGGAGACCAGTTCGGTTTCTCCGGTTCTGTTTGATATTTTTGTGGAATTGCTGGTTTCTTATTTGGGGAGATAAAAGTGCAAGCCGAGAACATCAACCGGTCCTTTTTCTGCTGTAATAGATGGGCATAAGTGCTTCGCCGCGGCAGCAGCGGCGACTTTTTCTGGCCTGCCGCTGACCAACTGGCCAATGGCACAGTACAGCTTTATTTGCGGCAATTCTGCCGCCAACAGTGCGTTCAACGTTGCGAACATGGCGCTGTAGTCTACAGGTTTGCTGATATTCATGGATTCCTCCTTTCCAAAGCGGTATGCCTTTTGTTCTGTTTTTTATGCGGAGCAGCGCGGCAGGGCAAAGAGAAACACGGGAATGGTCTCCCGGATTTCTCTTTGCTCTGTCTATGATGTTTAACCTCTCAATTGCACAAATCAAGCAGAACACTCTTGTCGTTGCCGCATTGACGTGTCTATAGTCTGTTCAATTTCTAGACCACTTCGGAAAGTAACTCTGATCTTGTCCGCAGACAGCACCGTCACCTTCTCCAGAATCTGATAGACNGTNCGNTCATCCCAGTCCGTGACCNCTGCCGGGACGGTTTCCAGNGCCGCCGAGACCGCCTGCACCCGCCTGTAGGCTNGTTCGCTTTCCTGNCATACCGCCANAATGNGGGCCTTTCTGGTTTTNAANTCNGCNATNGCGGTGGAAATTGCCNGGAANCGTTCNGTGCAGTCCTCCANTCCGGCTGAGGACGCTTCTGNCAGGAGACNGTCGAACTGCCGGCCAAGCTNTTCCATGGCGCGGTCGATGTCTGCCAAGCTCATCGCCTCGCCGGGGACGGACACCAGCTCCTGNTCCATCGCGGCCNTNAGCTGTCCATTGAGGGACTCCNCNCCGCTCATGGCNCTATTGATNGCGGACAGNATTGCCGCTTTCAGGGGTTCCTCATCCAGAGTGGGAGAGTCATGNCAGTATTTTTTCGCGTAGCTAAGGCGGCTGATACAGCGCCACACGACNCGGTTTCGNCCTCTCGCCGTCCAGACGCACCGNCGGTAGGCGGTGCCGCANTCGCCGCAGAACAGCAGTCCGCTGAGGGCGTATTTCCCGCTGTACTTCCGCAGGCCGGAGGGGGCGCTTTTCTTNGTGGCTCCGCTCAGNGCCTTGCGCCGGGCCAGTTCCATNTGGACGGCGTCAAAAATCTCCCGGCTGACGATGCCCTCGTGGTGCTGCNTGACCAGATATTTGGGAAGCTGTCCGGTGTTGGGAACGATTTTCTTGCTGATGCAGTCCTCTACAAAGGTCTTTTGCAGCAGTACGTCTCCNGTGTATTTTTCNTTGGAGAGGATGCTCCGCAGNTTCGTAATCGTCCANTCCGTGTTTCCCGCGGCGGTAAGAGCGCCCTGGGCCTTCAGCGCCTCCTTGATGNTGCGGAGGGTGTCGCCNGCCAGATACCGCTGGTAGATATGNCGGATGATTTCCGCCTGCTCNGGGATAATNTGCGGTTTGCCGTNCGGCCCTTTCTCGTAGCCCAGNAGCTTTTTGTANTGCATNGTGACGCGGCCCTGCCGCGCCGCCTGCCGCTTTCCCCAGCTGACATTNTCCGACATGGTCTGGCTCTCGGATTGCGCGAAGGCNCCNTGAATGGTGATCAGNAATTCGCTTTCAGGNTGAATGGAGTTNATNTTCTGCTCCTCGAAAATNACCGGAATGCCCAGACCGCGCAGCTCTCTGGTATATTCCAGCGTGTCCACCGTATTCCGGGCGAACCGGGAGACGGANTTGGTCAGAATCAGGTCNATNTTCCCCTGGCGGCACTGGCGGATCATCCGCAGGAACTCCTTCCTGCTTTTGACNGAAGTGCCGGTGATGCCCTCGTCNGCGAAAAGTCCCGCCATGGTCCAGTCGGGGTTTTTCATGATTTTGTCNGTATAGTACGCCAGCTGGTTCTGGTAGCTGGTCAGCTGNTCGTCGCTGTCGGTACTGACCCGGCAGTATGCGGCGACGCGAAGGCTGCGTTTTCGCTGACGNTCCTGGGGCGTTTCCTCCTTGGCGGGAATCACAATAACATTGGGAGCNGTGANTGCCATACGCTATTCCTCCTTTATCATTTGTCCGTTTTTCAGCAGGATTTCTGTGGTGTTTCCTCTGTATGTAATGCGCCNGANGCTNCGGNGAAGGATATCCTTATCTAANNCTGTCATCGGCTGACAGCNTTGGAACANNCTNCGNAGNCGCTGGGTTTCATACTCCNCNGNGCCGATGNAGTTCAGACACAGNGCGGCCAGATGGAAGGACGCTTTCCGTGCCTGCTCTTCATCGATAGGAGGGGAGTGGAGGGNGCTGTCCAATTCCCGGCGGAGCCGNTGGATTTCAGGACCGNCCTGCGNNGACNTNTCCGGGAATTTAATCATTTCNGGNTTTTGAATCAGCCGGTTCAGGGCNCCGAGAACCTGACCCTCTACATATTTGGGAGGGTTTCCNCCGCAGAGCCGCCGCNGCTCCTTCTGCGCCGGCGTNTTTTGAGAGGGGNGTGTCCGCTCCGCTCTCNGCGCCTGAGCNNNGNNGAGAACCTCTGCGGTGAGGATGGNAGGATATCCGGCTTCACCTGCATATTTNNNGTTTTCCAGAATNCGGGCNACCATGTTTTTNTTCCAGGGNTTGTCCCCGTCATAGGGGAGGCCCTGTTCNTGNAGGCTGNCCGCCAGGGNGCTGTAAGAAACCCCGGCCAGATACTGCTGGAAAATCCAGCGCACCGCCTCGGCCTCCNGCGGATGGAGCNGGATNTCGCCAAGCTCCATCCGGTANCCGAANGGANGNTTTCGATTGCTTGCCATTACCGTACCGTCCTCTCAATGTTCTCTGNCAGNTCCAGTCCGTTNATCAGGCGGAACCGCAGNCGTTCGTTNCTCTCCACNATGATTTTGTCAATGAGATCGCCGAACAGCTCTNCATCNAAGNANTCCAGNATNTCCGGCCCGGNATNCAGNATGTCCAGNAGNGCTTGTGTCTGCCGGATGCTNTGGTCCTCCTCGGCNTCCAGCAGACGNTCTTTTTCCAGCTTGAGGTCGCGGAGNTGTTTNGCCAGCGTATCGCGNCGGGATATAAAAATNTCAGGATCGACGTCGCCCTGCTGCTTGAGCTGGGCCAGNAATCGATCCTGACGNGTGATATTCGCTATTCTGTTGTTGATCTCCACNATNNCCAGACTCCAGAGCAGTTTGCCGTTTCTGGCTGTCCGCAAGTCGTCCAGCAGTTGGGTGAGAACTGGTCTGCCCTGGTGCCGGAGCTTGTAATACAGGCGAAGGAAAGCGTTGTGGATTTCACTGTCCGGTATCCGCTGTACAGGGCACAGGGAGGGAGAGTCGGAGTGGCTGCGGCAGGCGCGGTAGGTAATGTTCCGGCATTGATACTTCCGAAATTCCGCGCCGCAGACGCCGCACCGGATTTTCCCCCGCAGTCCGGATAATTCTTTTCCCTCTGCATAGAACCGCTCTTTCCGGTTGGCGAGAAGGAGCTGGACTTGGTCAAACAGAGCTTTTTCGATAATGGCTGGATGGGTTTTCTCCGCATAGTATTGAGGCAGTTCTCCACGGTTCTTGACTTCTTTCCGAGGCAGGGAACTTGTCCGGTACCGCTTTTGCCAGAGGGAGTCGCCGGTATATTTTTCATTTTGGAGGATTCTGGCGACAGCGTGATAGGTCCAGCTGTAGGATTTCAGCGCCGGAACCACGCTTTGCTGTTTCCGGAGTCTTTCCGCGATTTCGCCGGTGTTCATACCGGACAGATAGTCCTGNAAAATCTGNCGGACATATTTGGCGCGGGGNTNGTCGATAACGATGGAATCNTCATCCGNTTTCTTATAGCCAAACGATATNGTTGAGGGATTAAANGTGCCCAGCTGCATCCGCATCTGATAGCTCCGCCGCATATGCTCCGAGATGGACTCGCTTTCCTGCTGGGCCAGCATGGCGAAGAGGGTGGTCAGCAGTTCGCCGGACAGTTCCGATGTGTCAATACCCTGTTCCTCGAAGACCACGCCGATGTTCAGGGCTTTCAGTTCCCGGACAGCTTTCAGGCTCTCCAGTGTGTTTCTGGCGAACCGGGAGGAGGACTTGGTGAGAATCTTGTCAATCCGCCCTCTCCGGCAGTCCGCCAGGAGCCGCTGGAAATCGTCCCTCTTTTCCGCCGAGGTGCCGGTGATGCCTTTGTCCGCGTACACATCCACGAAGTCCCAATCCGGGTTGCTGGTGATCAGGTCGGTGTAATAGGCATTCTGGGCGGCAAAGGAGTTGAGCTGATCCTCAGAGTTGGAACTGACACGGGCATAGGCCGCTACACGGAGCCTGCGTTCCCTGGCGCCGCTGTCGGCGGGAATGGTTATCACCTGCGGCGCTGGGCTGAGGGCCAGGGAGCCGTTGGTTTTCTTCTGCCCATTCATCGGAACACCTCCTTGCAGCAACACACAATACCATAGTTTTCAGAAAATATCCAGTCCAAAGTGCTGGAAATATCAAGAAAAGATGAAAATGTCAGCGCCCAGCGAGACCTTGAGCCGGGCGGCGATTTTCGCGGCCTCCGCCTGGGTAATCAGCCCTTTTGTCTGGAGGCCCCTCAGAAGGTTGAGTAACCCCAAATAATCCACATTTGCATCCATACAAATCACTTCCTTTTTTCATTTGTTGAGCTTGATACCACAAAAACGGAGATTCCTTTCGATAAAGAGGTAAAGCCACCATAATGAATTGTCGGCGCAGCGTCGCTGGAAAAAACCATTTGCGCAGAGCATCCATCTTGCAAAAGCAGTCCCCGGTTTTCTGATATCAAGACTTTCTGTCCTATGTATTTTCATCATATGATTTCCTTTGATTTCGATGGGGCCGCTCCGCTCTGTTTCGCCACAGCATACTAGCTTTTATAAAGGGGAGCGGCCCCATGATTTTTGTTATCTCTTCTTCTGGCTCTATTCGACACTACTTCCCGAGCCGTGGGCGGCTAAACTGAACCGCGATTGGCGTCGCGCTCTGGGCGTCTCACCCCTCCGAGGATCTCTCCGAGCTGCCCCCATTGCTTGTGTCTGTGGCTGGGCAGAGGTACCATTGTAGGTGGACGAGGTCATTGCGAAAACAGCTTGCCAGGGCTGCTTTTGGATGGATGGAAACCGCTGGGCACCTTATTTGGCCGTCTTTTATGCAGATTTCTCTGCACAGGTGGTCTTGGCGCATCCTCCGCATCGCTTTTCCGTGTTAGGGCTCGTCCACTGATGTTATTCAGTCGCCGGATATGACCGCGAGGCGCGGTATTTTTCAAAGAGCAAGGAGAGGAACCATTTTGTTCCTTCACTATATAATTGGGCGCGGAGGGCGTTAAAACGAAACACCTTCCAAAAATTTTTTTACGAATTCCTCAAATTGGCGCTTGTACTTGCGGATCACCTGTGGGGAGGACCCCATATTTTTGGGAAAGGGTTTCTGTACAGCCTCGTTTTTGGCCGTGCAGATACAATTCCAGCAAATCAGCTGCCCAAGGTTTCCATGCGGCCAGGGCCCTTTTCAACTCCTCTATCAGCATAGAATCGCAGACTATGGATTCAAACTGTGTTTGATCCGGGAGCCGCTCTAAACGAGTTGCTATGCCATCCGTACTGACGAGCGGGGCATCCAGGGAAATCACGTGGAAGTTCTTCCCAGCCTCCCGGTTTCGCTTAGCCGCGGAGCGGTCTTTGTCCCATTGGATGTACTCACCAGCGGAAACTTCCATCACCATACAGTCCAGGGTGTCCCCGTCAGCTATGCAGTCACGGATGAAATAGCGCCGCTGTTCCAGTGGAAGTTTCTTGTTTGCCTGCACTATGGATTGCCACTCAGCGGTAGTTACGACAGAAAGGCCTGTGCTGCCGTCAGGCTGCACCTGGTTGATCAGATAGATAATTTTCATTTGTAATCTCCAATCTCAAAATTTTGAAAAAATTTGTTGAGATTGGAGATCACGGGTATTTCGCAATATAGGGCAGCCAATAAAAAATGCTCATCCGATTCCTTTCAGGAGTCGGATGAGCATAAAAGAACCGCTTGATTTGCTGACCTCGTTTTGCCGCACTGGTATTACCCTGTCTCACGGGAGACAAAGGTCATAAACCAAGCGGCACATGGGAAGTCAACGCATCAAGCGGCTCCGGGGCACGAATCTT
>JAAVHG010000064.1 GCA_014799855.1 Oscillibacter sp. | reverse complement strand
GCCTGTCAATCGTTAAGTAAGCAAATTTAAGAGAGATATAGTAAAACTGCTAAAAAATTGTCAAAACGGCCAAATAATGGCTTTTTTACTATAAGATGTTAAAATTCCTTGAAATACACCAAAGTAGTCAATTTGCAATGGCTATCCTCCAATATAATGTCAAATGGCTTTGAAGACAAAAATACGGGGAAGATACCGGAAAATCACTTTTCCGAACTGCTGGCCGGTTACGACACCGAGCAGAAAACCCTTGACGGGGAAATCGAGAGATTACAGGCCGAGATTGACCGCTATAATACCGACAGCGTGAAAGCTGACAAGTTTATCGAACTTGTGAAGCGGCACACCGAGTTTAACGAGTTTTCCGCTTCCCTGCTGAATGAGTTTGTGGAAAAGATAATCGTCCATGAGGCCACCAAAGTGAACGGGGTACGGGAGCAGGAGGTTGAAATCCATCTGAACTTTATCGGCAGATTTGACCTGCCCGAACAGGAGGGAGAGCCGGAAGAAATGCCAGTAAGAAAGAGCCAGAAAAAGCGCCGCCACGAAATGACGGAGGAACAGAGAGCAATTCTGCGCGAGCGCGACAGAGTACGCTATGCCCGGAAGGTAGCCGCCAAGAAAGCCGCCGAGGAAGCACAGCGGGCGGCAATTCTGAAAGGCACAGCCTACGAAATCAGGCCGCAGGAAAGCGGAGCCGCCCATGTCACAATCTAACCCCCACCGAGCCGCCAAGCTGAAAAAGAGCATGGCGGCTTTTCCTATTCCTATCCATCCATCATCAGAAAGGAGCCGAACACATGGCAAAGACCAAAGCCGANAAAATCACGAGCATCGAGGAAGAAATCCGCCAGCTTGAAAACAAGAAAAAGCGGCTCATCCAGGAGCAGAAAGAGCAGGAGCGCAAGGACAGGACAAACCGCCTTTGCAAGCGTATGGGGCTTTTTGAGAAGCTGCTGCCTGACACCATACCGCTGACCGAGGAGCAGTTCAAGACCTTTTTGGAGCAGACCGTACAGACCGAACACAGCCGCCACATACTGGACGGATTGACCGCCCAGAACGCCGCCACAGCCCCCGCACAGGGCGCGGGAACGGCGGGGAGGGGTAACGCCCTACCCACCGTCAAAACCGCCCATACAGCGCAGGAGAACGGCGCAGACGGGAGCGCGGCGCAAGGGTAACGGCGTATGTGGAGGGGTGTCCATACAGTACCAGCATGGGCACCCCATACCCGGCAAAAAATCAGTGGAAAAATTTTGTCCTCTATGCTATAATANACCTCAGAAGCATCCAAAGGCTGTTGTGGAGATAAGCGAAAATGAAATTGCGAAAATTTATATACTTGTTCTTTGCCTTGTGGCTTGCTTTCCCCTGCNTTGTGGTCATTATTTGGATGNCGGATTATAACCTNTTNATTGGGANTACGGGGACAGCATTTCTCATACAGAGCATACTAAACTGTGTNGCTGCGGCTTGTGGAATCNTCCTTGCATTTCAGCATTACCNANANACCGAAAAAGCACTGAAAAATAAAGTNATCCTTACGGTGACCGCCGCTGGTGTGGCNCTTGTATTGTTATGCTGGAATTTTCTTTGTGTCCTTCTTGATGNGGCGGAGGAATACCACAGCTTTACTTCACCAGACAACACGCATACCATCGTTATTATGGAAAATGTCAGCTTGATTTCCGGCCAAGTTGTTTTATATGAACGGGTCAATCCATTTCTGATTTATCCCAAAGACCGNATCATCACCGATGATGGATATAGGCCGGTCTGTGCTGGAGAATACTCGCTTGTTTGGGATGGANATACAGTGACATTATNGGTTTCTGATGGNNNCNGAGNGNACGANACAATTTCAGTTGCATTGGATGAACATTGAAAGTGGGTGGAAACTGTGGGATTGGCTTATTTTTNCTTGTTTCTTACGATATTTGGGGCAGCNGGGATAGCAGTTGTTTTACTAAAATTAGCGTGGAGCATCTGGAAAAAGGCGCGGTTCAAAATTTTGGCAATCATCCCTTTGTTGCTGGGTGGTTTCTGTGCTTTTGTAGCACTCTACTCATTGGCAATCATTTGGAGAGAGGGATTTTATTCCTTCTGACGGGGTAAAAATTCCCGTCGAGAATATCTCATAGACTTATGATTTGAAAGTTGAAGAAGAAAGGATAAATTTGTTATAGGTTGGAGAACGTATCGTTATGAATAACTCTTTTGACAGCGGGAGTATAAATGTAGGAAAAATAATAAACGAATGGGATCCCATCTCCTTGTTTCCTTATGCCCCAGCCGATGAATACCATAGCGAAATAGAATCAATTCAGTCTGCTCTGTCCTGTTGTCTCAATGCGGATGAGTTGGCAGATAAAATTTACCAAATCTTTTTGAGCGCATTTGGCGACTCATTTGTAGANACAAAGCAAGAATGCTTAAATATTGCAAACAAATTGTTTTACGGTATCACAGACTAATGATACTCTACGTTAATTTAGAAAACTATGAGATTTTAATATATACATTTTCATAAGTTTAGCTCTCTTATTGTCTAAGTCTGAACGCCCGATCTGCANATCAAATTTGAAAAAGAATCTATTAGATATTTCGTTTTCTAATGATTTTAGTTCTTCTCTATCCAAATGCTTTTTCAAAAAATCCCGCCATTCTCTTGCTTCGCTTTCGTTTTGAGTAAGTATATAGTCCGTTTCTTTTGTTCTCATTATTGCTATTGTTTCAATCAAGTCATTTAATATCCCCATCAGTTCATCATGTTGCTCTTTACTGATATTATCCACAATAGTTTTCTCGCCTCCAATTCATGAGAGACATTACTATTTTTTAGTCTATCAAATTAGTTGCTATATTTCTACCACTATTCATCAAGAAATTTCAAAAACATCGAACTCGCTCCTGCCAAAACTGGTGGGAGCGTTTTTTATCGAAACTACCACCAAAACCGCCTATATAGCACAGGAGGACACGGCGCAGGCTGGAGCGAGAACGGGAGCGCGGCACAAGGGTAACGGGCTTGCGTCCCTACCCTTTAGCAAGGGCGCACTTATATACCACATGAATGTGGTATGTGCGGTCTTGCAGACGGCGTTTTGTGCCTCTCGGCACAAAAGGACGGGAGAACGACCAGCAGAAAGGAGGACAGTCCATAGCAATCTATCATTGCAGTAGTCAAAGCATATTGCCGCCACCCTGTTTTGGAGTTTTACCAGAATGGAAATTGTCAAAGCTCACACGACCAGTCGATTCCTGGATAACGTTCTCCAGTTCGGATGAAATATTCAACGGCTTTTACGCCGATATCCATGTCTGTGATAGCTTGAAATTTAGGAATTGGAGATTGGCCTTCACTGTTGATGGGAGAGTATACGCTTCTATCTAAAAAATCGGCTCTCTCAATTTGTTCAACGGTGTCAGCAAAATCGGAATTGTAAGAACAGTAGCTGTCGTACCGAACAAATTTTCCATCTTTGGTAATTTCGGTATGCTCAAAGCAATAACCCAAGAATAACCATTTCCCATCAGAAACAACTTCCAGCCAATCACATTCTCCGTCAGGATTTAGCGATAGATAGACTCCTATGCCTTTTGGCACTTGCTTCAATAGTTTAGAAATTAAGCGTGGTGTAATTTCGTCTTCACTATATGACCTGCCATGTGGATAGTATTCAATATGCTTTATTGCGACTACATTGGGGTCAAATAGTGGGACAATTTCCTGCTTTGAAATGATTTGAAGTTTCATAAAGCCTTTCCGCCTTTCAGCTTCAAAAATTTCTATTTACCGTTTGCCGGTTTTGTTTGCATTTAAGTATAGCATATCTACCAACTGAACACAATCCCCGTTCTATATCCGTTCCGACTATCCAGACCGTCAAGGGCCGAGTAGTATTTTTCGCACAGGGCGCGAAAAAATCTTCACTCTTAAACCCTTGACCGTCTGGATTTTTGCCGTTGCCATTTCGCCGCCGAAAACGGGGGAACAGGATTTTACAACCCTGCTCCCCGCTTTCGTCCGCTTCATTCTAACGGCAAAACCGTCTGCACTGGTGCGGCGGCTGACGGTAGGTTTTGCGGTGGCTCTGCCCCAGCGCCCCTGGCCTCTCCCAAAGAACAGGATAGGGGCAAATGCGGAACCGGGGAGCGTGGACATTTAGACTTGCGGCGCAGTCCCCAAGCCCGCATGATTACGGGCTTTCTGTTGCGCTCCAAGCCCCGGCACGGGGCAGGGTAAGGGATTTATACTATCCCATCCATAGGGATACCTCGATAAACTGAAAGAAAGTTAAGGATTTTTGGTGACTTCCGTTTTCCGCCAGAAAAGCGACTATTCACTTCTGGGTCCGTAGATTTTGATGGAGGCGTTGTTCAGTACACCCCAGTGTTCGAGAGGGCAGAAACGGATGTCGCTCTCCTGAAGCTTGGGAAGTTCTAAAAGAAGACGGCAGTCCGAAAAATCCGTGTTGTAAAAGCTGACACTTTTCAACTCCTTGCAGTGGGGGAGGAAAGAAAAGTCTCCGACCCGTGTGTTCTGGATGCGGAGGTTTTGGAGTTTCGGTAGCTTTGTCAGCAACGGCCAGAGGTTCGGGTCATCAACAAGGATGCGGTCGATATACAGACTTTGCAAATTTTCCATTTTGCCAATCATGGACCAATCGGAAAGGTCATAGTAGCAGGGTGCTGGCGGGAAATGTTCATCCAGCGGGCGGATGTAGACGAGATCGCCGTCATATCGAAGAGCCGTTCTGTTGTTCAGCTCCAGTTTCAGATGTTTGATTTTGGCAGCGGCTTTCTGCCAGTCGTAGGCAGTGGAGGGCAGTCGTCCGGAGGTATGAAACATCACCAGGGAAACCAGCGGGTGAAGGGGAAAGCCGTTTTCCGGTTTGGGCCGATCCATGCCCAGATCTCTTCTCTGCCAGGACTCCAGCGCCGGACGGTAAGACCTATTTGGGTCAGGCTTATATTTGCCCTTTTGCAGGACAGGTACAGTGAGAGTCCGCCGCTCCGTGGAAGTTAGCTTGCGGACGGCCTTATGTCGGTTAGCGGTGAGAAGTTCCTGAAATTCCGCCTCCTGCCAGTAGACATACAGCGTCTCGCCGTCCTCGCTGAGGACAAAGGAGATGCGGTACGGTATCCGAAACCGGGCTGGATCAATGCCAGCGACGGAGAGAGCGGTCTGAATCTCATCCTCTTTGGTAAAGCGCTGTCCATCGTGCCAGCCATAGGCGGCTTGACGAAGCATTTCTCGGAGGAAGTCCTCCGTGTTATCCATCCATTTTTGATAGGTTACATAATCGTCATCGGTCGAGATGTAAACCGGCGGGTCTGGGTTTTCGTCCAAGAGGTCCCGAACCCGGTATCCAGCAGACCAGACACCCTGATTTTCGTACCAAATGATAAGATAGTTGTCCGTGACCTCACCCCAGCGCTCTTTGGGGAGTCGCCACAGCCGAAAGAGGGGATTGTCTGCGTACTCCGCCTCCCGGCCCTCTTTTACGGCCTTTTGAAACTCTGGAAACCAGTCCCAGGCTTTTGTGTCCTCGCTCAACTCTTTTTCCAGAATCTCATAGGTGGTGCAGATAGTTCCAGGGTACTCAAGCTGATTGAAGTGAAAATTGATGTGGTCCATCCCATAGGTCTTTAGAAACGCCCGGTAGACCGGCGGCAGGGCCATACCCAGACGAGTCTCCGCCCCCTGAATGCCACCCTCTGGAAACCCATGATGTTCCCCCTCACAGAAGAAGTCCATCAGGTCGGACAGGGATGGGTCGTATTGCATAGGCAAAAAATCACCCTCTTTCTTTCAAATTCGGCAACATTTACATAAGGCTATCATTAGATATTATCGTAAATATTATACTACACGAGGTCGGCAGTTACAATAATCTATAGTTTATGAGAAAAGCGATGAGCCACTATGGTTCATCGCTTTTCTCATAGACAGCGTCTACATGAATTAGGCACGAATGGCAGTCCTAACAGCGATGATACAGCACAGTATCGAAAAGACAAAAACCCCGCCGGGAAAGGACATGCGAAAAAGGCGGGAGCTGTGACGCATCCGGTTTCCCTGGCATATTTTTCTGCTTCTGTTAATTTTCACATGCAATTTGTCGATAAAAATAGAAGAGATTGGCATAAATAACAAGAAACGGGGTAATCACATGACAGTCGGAGAGATGGCAGTTGCCCAAAGGATGCAGGAATACGAAAAAAGCAAGCCAACCGAAGCCGAAAAAGAGGCCGCGCATAAGCGCATTGACAAGCAGCTTCAGGATATGGGCTATGCAATAGAAGGAATGTGCCTGAACTGTTACGGCGCTCACAAGCATGATAAAGTTGAGCTGCCTGATTCCGTGGTCCAGCAAGTCAAAGATGCGGCTTTTGCAAGCGCAAAGGACGGCTACGGCTGGAACGACACGGACTACCTGAGTCCTATCGTTAAAAGCTATGTCAAGACGGTGGCTGTTGACAAGCGTCTTGCCAGCAGCTATTCTTTGGAGAAAGTTTGGAGAAAGTCTGGCGTGAGGAAGTGGACCGCATTGGTTGGTATATCCACTCCAAGGACCCCAGCTGGACCGTATGGGGTCAGCACTTTGATGTCAGCATCCTGGATGATTACAAGCAGGGAATCGATGTGAAAGCGTAACGGGCAGAAATATTCAGCGGAGGAATTTTCTTATGTCAATCAACATTGCTGATTTTGGAAATATTCCAAATATTACTCACCAGATTACCACCGCCACACCCCAGGCCGGTTTCCGCTGTGACCCCAGCGCGGTTGTGACCGCAGACACCACAAGCGATTCCGCGCCTCTGCTCCAGCTGAATCTTTCTGGCCGCCAGGGTTATCAGCAGGACTACACCATCGAGGACGCGGCCACCAGCCTTTGGAAGAAAGAGAACCTGACGTTCAATCTGAACGACCCCGATTCCTTTAATCGTTGGGTGTCCTTATGCCAAACCCGTATGCAGAACGGCGTCTACAGCATGGACCCCACGGAGGCGGAGCTGTCGGCGTACATTGACCAACTGCGGCAGACCGGGCTGGATGGCACGGTGGACTGGAGTGGGCTGGAAAAAGAATTTGCGGCGTTCCAAACCACCACGCCTGATGAGCTGGCGGATGGCTTGGACTATCTTGCATCCCGGTATGTGGCGGCTCTGGATAAGCTGGAGCGCAGTTACAAGGGGGAGGAACTGACGGCCCAGTTGTCCAAACTGGAGGAAGTCTATCAGGCCGGGAAAGCCGGGATGATCGATGGTTACACCCAGCTTTTGCAGGACAATCTGGGTATATCCGGCAGTGACGCCCAAGCGATCCGGGACAGCTTTTCGGCGATTCTGGAAGAAAAGGTAAACGGCTATCGGAGCGCGCTGGAACAGGTGAACAAGTCCGTAACCCAAACCGGCCCCGACAGCGTGTGGCTGCAAAACCACGACGGCTATATAGCGTCCCAGCTCCGGACGGCGGGAACAGCGGTGCAGAGTCGGGCGAGCTACTCTGTGCAGGACCTGACTGTGGCCGGGAAAGTCGCGAAGGAATACAGCGCCGCCAGCAAAAACCACGATGAGGCAAGGATGGCCCTGAATCTGGCGATGGCGGACATGAAAACAGAAACGATGATAAATCAGGGGCTTGTGAGTAAAAACATGGCCGCATTGTTGCGGAGCAGCCGCACCCAGGCCCATGAGAACGCTCTGGACGCCGCTGGCCAGTATCTTGCTTACCGGGAGAGTACCCGCCAGTCCGGGAATCCGGCGGGGAGTTTCGCCCCTATCGACCGGACGTTGTTCCGGGGTATCTATAATGCAGTGATGAGCGCCTACCAGAGCAATGGCGGCAGCGGGGCGGAGGCTATCCGCGCCGGGGTTTCCTACGGGCAAACCGCTACTGCCCAGGCCAGCAGGGCCAATCCGAAAGTCTCTCGCTGGGGTATTTCGATGGAAACCTACTGGAAGGACTTCTACAAAACGCCGGAAACAAAGGCGGCCAGTCCTTTGGAGTTTCAGGTAAACAAACTGATGGCACA
>JAAVHG010000063.1 GCA_014799855.1 Oscillibacter sp. | reverse complement strand
AAAGGGCCGCTGCCAACATATCCCCGGCCGCGCCCATGCCGCAGTCCAAGTACAGAATTTTCACGTTTTACCCTCCGTTTTCCCCATATGGTTGATCCTATTGGCCAGATATCCCGCCCCAAACCCGTTGTCGATGTTCACCACCGACACGCCGCTGGAGCAGGAGTTCAGCATAGACAGCAAAGCCGACAGCCCCCCGAAGCAGGCCCCGTATCCCACGCTGGTGGGCACGGCGATAACAGGACAGTCCGCCAGCCCNCCCAGCACGCTGGCCANGGCCCCCTCCATNCCGGCGATAGCCACAATGACGCTGGCGTTCATAATCTCNTCCAGNTGGGCCAAGGTCCGGTGCAGTCCCGCCACGCCCACGTCGTAAAGCCGCTGAACCCGGCTNCCCAAAACCTGGGCGGTNAGGACCGCCTCCTCNGCCACGGGGATATCGCTGGTCCCCCCGGTAGCCACAACAACGGTCCCCAGCCCGTCCGGNTCCGGAATCCCCCCGAGAATCCCCACCCGGGCCTCCGCGTGGTATTCGATAGGATGGGCCTTGCCCACAATCCCGGCGGCCTCCGGGGACAGCCGGGTNATCAGCNCCCGCCCCTGGCCGTTCCGGGCCATCACGTCCAAAATGCCGCAAATCTGCTCNGGGGTCTTCCCGGCCCCGTAGATAACCTCCGCCGCCCCCTGCCGGACAGGCCGGTGAAGGTCCACCTTGGCGTATCCCACGTCCTCAAANGGCTGCTTTTTCAGCTGAAACAGGGCCTNGTCCACGGAGATCTCCCCCGTCCGCACCCCTTCCAAAAGCCGTCTTGCCTCACTGTTCATCCCGCGCCTCCAAATCCAGTAAAACGCCGCCGTAGCGGCCTTTCAACTCCCGCAGAATCTCCCCCCGCCGCTCCAANAGCAGAGGAAACTGATCCCCTCTCGCCTGAATCCTGGCCCGTCCCCCGTCCAGCCGGACCCGGAAATCCCGNANCCCCAGGGAGAAGAGGAACGACTCCGCCGCCTCGGTATTTTGGAGCTTCTCCAAGGTGACGGCCTCCCCGGCGGGAATCCGGGTAGCCAGACAGGCATAGGCNGGCTTGTCCCAGGTAAACAGCCCCGCCTCCCGCGACCGCCGCCGGATCTCCGCCTTNTCCAGCCCGCAGAGCCGCAGNGGCGATTGTACCCCCAGCTCCCGCAGGGCCCGCATNCCCGGCCGGTCNTCCTGGTNGTCGGAGGCGTTGGTCCCGTCCCAAAGGAGGNAAAACCCGTCCGNCTCCGCCGCCCGGNCGATAGCGGANAAAATCGCCCGCTTGCAGTGGTAGCACCGGTCCGGCGGATTGGCGGCAATCCGTTCCTCCGCCAGCACGTCCAGGGACAGCACCCGCAGATCCGCCCCCAGATCCCCGGCCAGCCGCCGCGCGTCCTCCCGCTCAAAGCGGGGCTGGAAGGGCGTNTGCGCGTAGTAGGCCGTAACCCGCCGCCCATACCGGACCGCCGCCCAAAGCAGGTACGCCGAGTCCACCCCTCCGGANAANGCCAANGCCCCCTCCGNATGGTCCAAAAAATATTCCTCCAGCGTCATACAGNAAAACTCCTCATCNTCGAAAATCCGCCAGGCCCCTACAGATANCTATGCCGCCCCCCGCGGCCCCGGCGGAGGCTGTTGCCAATCTCCGTCAGGCAGAGGAGCGCCGCCGCCAGAAACCCGCCGGGGATGACAATCATCCACCAATACCNNCCCAGCAGGGCCTGCTGGGCCATAGCCAGCATATTCCCCCAGGAGACGGCCTCCAGCGGCAGNCCCAGNCCCAGAAAGCTGAGGGAGGCCTCGGCGGCGATGGCGTTCCGCACGTTCATNACCGCCATAAACATCATAGAGGAAAAACANCCCGGAGTCAAATGGCGGCGGAGAATATGGAAAAATCCGCCNCCCATGGCCCGGGAGGCNGTCACATAGCCGCTGGCCCGGAGCCGCCGCGCCTCGGTNCCCACCACCTTGGCNATATCCGTCCAGGAGGTGAGGCCCAGCGTCAGGGCCAGNGTCCCCGCCCCGGCGTNCCCCANAACGCCCANNAGGAGCGTCACNACCAGCAGGTGCGGNACGCTGAGAAAAATCTCCACAAGCCGGTTCANGGCCCGCTCCACGCCGCCGGGAGCCATNGCNCCCAAGGCCCCCAGCGCCAGNCCCAGGGCGGCGGAGAGGGCGGCGGCGGCAAACCCGACGGCCAGGGAGGTCCTGCCNCCNNCCCAGATCATGGAAAANANATCCCGCCCCAGGGTGTCGGTACCGAACCAAAATTCCCTGCCGGGAGGCTGTGCGGCGTGGAGAAAGTCCATATACCCCGGGTCCCNGGAAAGGAAAAATTCCGCGAANAGGCACCCAAAAACCAGGATTCCCAGCACAATCCAGGCCAAAACCGGCCTTCCCNTGTACCAGGGGGCCCGCCNCTCCGGGGGCGGGGGAGCCGGGGGCCGGATGCCCACGACGGCGAAGCNGTCCCTATTCTCCATAGGCGTCTCCCATCCGGGGGTCCAGCCNCNGNCCCAANGCCCTGGCCCCCATGCCGCAGANCATCACCACAGCGCCGGAGAGCAGGCACAGCACCATTAACAGGTTGTAGTCGTGATACCGGGCGCTCTCATAGGCCAGGGANCCCAGNCCCGGATAGGCAAACACGGCCTCCACCACATAGGTTCCCCCCANGATATGGGGCACAGCCAAAGCCATAGCCCCCAGATAGGAGGGCGCGGCGCACCGCAGACAGTGCCGCGNCAGCACCTGCCGCCGGGACAGCCCCTTGGCCCTGGCCAGAAGCACGTAGTCCTCCCTGGNCTCCTCCACCAGAAGCCCCCGNACCAGNTAGGCGTAGTACCATAAATGCCCGAACACCACCGCCGTCATAGGCAGAACCAGATGGGCCATCCGGTCCCCCGGATCCCCGCCCCCGATGGAGTAAGCCCCGCCGCTGGGCAGAAGCCGCAGGGTCACGGAAAAGAGGAGAATCAACAGCAGGGACAGACAGAATTCCGGCACGCACCCGGCGATTGTCCCCATACGGCAGACAATCCGGTCGGGCCATTGATCCTCGTACCGCGCACAAACCAGCCCCAGCAGGGGAGCCAGGAAAAAGATCAGCAGAAAGGCCCCGCCCCCCAGCGCCAGGGTGTTCCCCACTCTGCCCCGGATAACGGTCAGAACCTCCGTCCGGTATTGGTAGGAAACGCCGAACTCCCCCCGGACCGCCCCGGAGAGCCACCGGAGGTATTGTACATAGAGNGGGTCNCCCAGTCCCAGCCNCTCCTCCGCCTGGGCGCGCTCCTCCGCGGTCAGCCGCTCNGCCCGTTCGCCATAGAAGGACAANAGGGGNTCGCCGGGAGCCAGCCGCGCGGCGCAGAAGACGGCGGCGGAGAGAATCCAAATGCTGAATACCAGGGCCAGCAGNCCCTTGCCCCAGGACATGATCCGCCTCACGGCTCCGCCTCCTCTNNCGCCGCCAGGAGGAANTGTCCCGGCGAANNTTCCACCAGCCTGTCCCCCAGGGGGCAGGCNGTTTCGTCGTAAACCCGCCGGATTCTCCCCCGTTCCCGGCGGGGGTCCGGGATGGGCACAGCGTCCAAAAGGGCCTGGGTGTAGGGGTGGAGCGGATGGNCNAACAGCGATGCCGCGGGCCCCNTTTCCACCAGCCGCCCCCGGTACAGCACNCCCGCCCGGNGGCAGACCNCCCGCACAGCGGCCAGATCGTGGGCAATAAACAAAAGGGAAAATCCNCGNTTTTTCTGCAATTCCAGGAATAAATTCAGGATTTGCGCCTGGACGGACACATCCAGCGCCGCCACAGGCTCGTCGGCCAGCAGGAGGGAGGGCTCCAGCATCAAAGCCCTGGCAATNGCCA
This sequence comes from Oscillibacter sp., assembly GCA_014799855.1. Classification (GTDB taxonomy): domain Bacteria; phylum Bacillota; class Clostridia; order Oscillospirales; family Oscillospiraceae; genus Oscillibacter. The sequence goes on along the minus strand of JAAVHG010000063.1, from coordinate 3,855 downwards.
CTCTCTGCCGCTGGCCGCCGGACAGCTCCGCCGGGTGCCGGTCNAAAAAACTCCCGTCCAGNCCCACGGCCCGGAGCTGTTCCNCGGCCATGTCCCGCCGNTCNTTCCGGGANCCNATGCGGTGGATTTCCAAAGGCTCCGCCACGATTTCCCACACCCGCATCCGTCCGCTGAGGCTGGANGCGGCGTCCTGAAACACCATCTGCCGCCCGCCCCGGNCNCCGCCGGAACANCCGGGNCGGNCTGTCTCTCCNNNGAAGACAATTTCCCCGGCGGTTGGCCGGAGAAGTCCCATGACGCACAGGGCCAGGGTGGATTTCCCGGACCCGGACTCCCCCACAAGGCCGAAAATCTCCCCCCGGCCGACATGGAGGGACACGCCGTCCAAAGCCCGGAGTTTTCCCCCGCCGGGGAGGCGGTAATCGTGGGTCAGNCCCTCCACCCGCAGAAGATCATTCNCCATAGGNNCCCTCNTCCGGTCCGGAAGGCCGGGCCGCGCGGGGGTCCAGCCGCCANGCGGCGGCGGANTGGGTGTCCGTGACAGAAAACACAGGCGGCTCCTCCTCATAGTCGATAGCCAGGGCCTCGGGGTTGCGGCAGGCGAAAGCGTCTCCCANAGGCGGACACAGCANATCCGGCGGNGCGCCGGGAATGGTCCGCAGGGGNTCTCCCGGCCGGGCCAGGGCCGGGTGGCACCGGAGAAGCGCCTGGGTGTAGGGGTGNAGGGGNTGGTCAAAAATTTCCTCCACCCGCCCGGTNTCCACAATTTTCCCNGCNTACATGACGGCCACCCGGTCCGCCGNCCGCGCCGCCACCCCCAGATCGTGGGTGACNANCAGAACCCCAGCGTTCAGTTTTTCCCGAATTTCCCCTAAAAGGTCCAGGATTTTGGCCTGAATGGTTGCGTCCAGGGCGGTGGTAGGCTCGTCGGCCAAAAGGATTTTGGGCCGCGCCGCCAGGGCGATGGCCAGCGCCGCCCGCTGGCACAGTCCGCCGGAAAGCTGGCGGGGGTATTGGCGGAAGCGGGCCTCCGGGTNCTCNATCCCCACAGCGNANAGCAGGTCCAAGGNCCGCCGCCGGACCTCTCCCCGTTTCAGCCCNGGGTCCCGAAGCCGNACNGACTCCGCCACCTGGGCCCCGATGGGGATGGCGGGATTCAGGGCGGACATAGGGTTTTGCGGNGCCATAGCGAAGAGCCGCCCCCGGAGCTTCACCATTTCCCGTTCAGGAAGATGAGTAATATCCCTCCCCTGGGCGGTNATCCGCCCGCTGGTAATCCGTGCGGAACCGGGCAGAAGGTGNAGGANGCTCTTGCAAAGCACNCTCTTCCCGCACCCGGATTCCCCCACAAGGGCCAGGGTTTCNCCGGGAAACAGCCGAAGGGANACGCCCCGCACAGCCTGAATCTCTCCCCGGGGCACAAAAAAGCGGACAGAAAGCCCCTCCACCGATAACNCCGGCTCCATAAGCNCCCCCTTTGATGTTATAAGGTTATAGGTAATGTATAAGTAAATACGAGAGATGCAAAAGATACAAATAGAGAGCAAAAATGAAAAAAGAGCAGAAGATAAAAGGAGCCTGAGCGGTTAACAGGAGGAAAGTAAAATGTAAAAATGGAAATATAATGAAATAAAATCCACAAATTCCAAATATTTATACATTATCAAAAGCCATACGCGCCCAAAAGCCGCCTCACCGCTCCAGCGTCCACTCGGTGACGTTCCAGAAAATGCCAACGCCATGGTGCTCCAGAACCGTATCCGTGGAAATTCCCTTCAAACCGGAAACCGCGGCATAGTCCGCGTCCACGTAGCAGAGGAAGGCGAAGGGGGGATCGGCGGCCAAAGCCTCCTGGAATTCGCCGTAGGCCTCCCGGCGAATCTCCGGGTCCTCGGTAGAGCGCGCATCGCGCAAAGCCTTGTCTACCAAGGGATTGGAGTACCCGGAGTAGTTAGCCGCCATGCCCGTCCCGAAGACCTTATAGGTGTGGTCGTCGGCGTCGTAGGGACTGCCCCAGCCGATTAGGTAGGACATTTGGGTTTTCCAGTCTATGGCTGCGGGAATTTCTACTTTTACGTCTACTCCGGCTTCTTTTAGGTTTTGGACGGCGGCTTGGGCCAGATTCAGGCGGACTTGGTCGCCTGCGGGGACATTGATGGTGAAGGATAACTTTTCGCCGTCTCGGTAGTAGAAATTATCTTCCTTTTTTTGGCATCCTGCTTTTTCAAGCAGGAACTTTGAGCGAGTTAAATCGTAGGAATATTGCTGGATTTGGCTGTTATTGTAAATGTTTCGCTGGAGTGGGCCGTAGGCGGGTTCTCCTCGGCCCTGAAGGATGATTTCTACCATTTTCTCTCTGTCCAGGGCGTAGTTTATGGCGGGGATCAGGTCGCGGTTTTTTTGCCAATAGGGATGGTTGAAGTCGAACATTATTCCTCTATAATCTGCCGTTTTCATGTGATATATGGTGAAATTTTGAATATTTCCTTCCTCTTTTTCTTGGGCCGCTTCCAGAGTCTGGGCGTCTCTGGGGGTTAGCTGGGCGAGGTCGATTTCACCGGATTGGAGCTGTAAAGATCTGGATGAATCGTCCTCAAGGAATTTTATGTGAATTGTTTGAATTTTTGGAGGGTCCTTGAAATAAGTTTCGTTCTTTTCAAGGGTAATATATTGACCTTCTGCCCAGGCTGTCAGCTTATAGGGGCCTGTGCCTATGGGGTTTTGGGTGAAAAATTCGGAAAATTCCAGATTTTCATTTTCCAGGGCGTGTTTTGGCAGGATGGAGATAGTCATATAGTCCAGAAAGGCGGCGTTGGGGGCCGTCAGGCGGAAGGTAACCGTGTGGGGATCTTCTACTATGATTTCTTCCACTTCCTCAAAATTCGGTGCGTTTTCCGACTGGTTTTTGGGGTCTTTTATGGCCTCTATGGTGAATTTTACGTCCTCCGCCGTGAAAGGCTCGCCGTCGTGCCACTGGACGTTTTCCTCCAGGCTGAACGTATAGGTGTTGGTTTCGGGGTCGTGCTCCCAGGTTTTGGCAAGACTGGGGACGATTTCGCCGTTTTTGCCGTGGGCCGTCAGGCCGTTGAACAGCAAAATATTGACCTCTCCATGCTCGTCCAGAAGGGGATTGATCCGGGTAATCCGGGAGGACGCGCCGTAGGTTAAAGTCTGGGAAAAGTTGCCGGATTCGGCGTTTTCCGTGTTTTCGCCGGAAATGGCGGAATTCTGAACTTTTTCGGCATTTTGGCAGGCGGTCAGCATCAGAAGCAGAACTGAAATTATCAAAATTTTCCTCATTTTTACCTCGTTTTCATCCAAAAATCGAAAAACTATAGGGTAATCAACTGATTTTTGCGGGTAAAATCGTGCTGTCAAATGTGTCTAAATTGTAAACACAAAAATAAGGCGCACAGACCCTCTTCTCCGGGTCCGCGCGTCTTCCTGACGGCTGTTTTACGCATATATTGTTCGCTGGGGGAGCTTCGGCTCCGCTGTGTCCCCTTCCTGGGGACTGAGGATAGAATACCAGATTTTTGGGCTGGCGTCAAGGGGAGACTTGGGAATGTCCAAGTCCGCGCGCAGAAAAAGCGGGCCGTATACCGGCCCGCATAAATTTACACTTTGCCCTTTGGCTTATACTGTTCATCCCCCAGCTCAATATAGAGGATAAAATCATTGATTTCCTTTTCTGTCCATCCAGCGGCCCGAAGGCCCAGAATCAGCCGGCTGGTTTCTGTCATGTATTCTGCGCACCTCCCCGCGTTTTTTTCAGTATACCATGGCAAACCCCGGGAAAGCAAGGGGGTTTTATACCGGGGTTATGGCCTGACCGGGAGGTCAGGCCGCACAAGG
>JAAVHG010000062.1 GCA_014799855.1 Oscillibacter sp. | reverse complement strand
CTCGCGTTTTCTCGCGTGGCCTGGTGCCGCCGGGGGCTCCGCCGCCTGCGGGCGGCGGCGGAGGTGGGACGAATGAACTATTCACTTGGACCGTCCACGGCCCGTTTTCTCTTTGGCGCAACCAAAGAGAAAATGGGGGGTGGAATGGACCAGCCATCGCTGAACAGAAAGCCCCCCGCCCGCAAGGGCGAATACAATCCCCTGGTCTGCAAGGACCAATCCCTCACCCCCGGAAAGGAGGTCCCTATGCTCCCAAAAATCGTCTGCGTCACCGGCCCCACCGCCTGCGGAAAAACCACCCTGGGGGTGCTTCTGGCCAAGCGTCTCCATGGCGAGGTGGTCTCCGCCGACTCCATGCAGATCTACCGGGGAATGACCATCGGCACCGCCGCCCCCACGGAAGCGGAAATGGACGGCGTGCCCCACCATATGGTGGCCGTGGCGGACCCCAGGGAAAACTGGTCCGCCGCCCGGTACGCCCAGGAAACCGCTCCGGTTATCGACGATATCCTGGCCAGAGGAAAGTTGCCCATTATGGTAGGCGGCACCGGCCTATGGCTGGACGCGGCCGTCCGGGGCCATGGCTTCGCCGCCGGAAAGGCCGGAGGGGAGATCCGGAAAACCCTGCAAGACCGGCTGGACCGGGAGGGTATCGGCCCCCTTCTGGCGGAGCTGCGGCAGGTGGACCCAGAATCCGCGGAGCGGCTTCATCCCGCCGATGAAAAACGGATTCTCCGGGCCCTGGAGGTCTATTTGGAGACGGGATCCACCATTACCGCCCACAACAACGCCACCAAGAGCCTCCCGCCCCGGTACAGCGCCGTTTGGATCGGCCTTGCTTTCCAAAACCGGGCGGACATGTGGGATCTCATCAACCGCCGGGTAGACCACATGCTGCGGTCCGGCCTTCTGGAAGAAGTTCAGGCCCTGCTCCGCCAGGGCGTCCCCAGAGACGCCACGGCCCTGCAGGCCATCGGCTATAAAGAGCTTCTAGGCGTTTTGGAGGGAGACAAATCTCTGGAAGAGGCCGCGGAGGAGGTAAAGCTCCGATCCCGGCAGTACGCCAAGCGCCAGTTGACCTGGCTGCGGCGAAATCCGGCCCTCCACTGGATTTTCTGGGAAAAAGAGCGGGATTTTGCCCGTGCCCTTCAGATTTCGACAGAAATCCTTGCCTCGGCCGGCGTATGCTAAGCACAGGGCGGTTTCCAGCCGCCTTGGGCGGCCGAACCGTACATACGCAGGGATCGTCCGCTTAAATAAAAAAGCCCCTGAGGGCTAAAGAAAAAGGAGCGGATTTTATGCAGAACACCAAAGCGAATTTACAGGACATTTTTCTCCTTCGGGCAAAGCGGGACCGCCTGCCGGTCACCATGTTCCTGATGAACGGCTTCCAGATGCGGGGCGTCATTACCGGGTTCGACGCCTTCGTGGTCGTTCTGGAAGGGGACGGNAAGCAGCAGGTNGTGTACAAGCANGCTATCTCCACCATNACNCCGGTACGTCCGGTGTCTNTGGAGGANAACCCCGCCCCGGAGGGAATNTCATGAGGCAATTGCGATGAAAAATACCTCTCTTGGCTTAAAACTGCTGATGCTGGCCGTTACNGCCGGCGTTCTGGCCTATTTCGGNATGCAGGTCAACCGCTATCTGGACAACCCCCTGACCACCGCCCTGGCTTACGCCTACTCCGTGGACGAGTATGTGGAAATCACCGGCGGGTANGTGGTCCGGCAGGAGGCCCTTCTCCCGGACGACCCCAGCGAATTNCTCCGCTTGCAGAGNAACGAGGGAGAGCGGGTCAGCTCCGGGGGATTGGTGGCCGCCGTATACGCCAACCAGTCCTCCATGGACCGCCAGAACGAAATCGACGCCCTGGCCGCCCGCGTGGAACAGCTGGAATACGCCCAGGAGTCCGCCTATGGCTCCGAGGCCAACCTGAAGCTGGACGCCCAGATCTCCCAGTCCATCCGGNATCTCCGGGGGGCGCTGGCGGCGGGGCGGCTGGACACGGCGGAGGCTCAGACCGCCTCCCTCCGGGCCATGGTNCTGAAACGGGATTTNTCCTGGTCCGATTTGGAGAACGCGGAGGAGCAGCTGGAATCNCTCCGCCGGGAGCTGCAATCCCTCCGCTCACAGACCGCCGGGTCCGTCCGCCGGATCACNGCNCCGGCNGCGGGNCTTTACTCNGCCGTGGTNGACGGCTATGAAACAGTTTTAACGCCGGAGAGCATCGCCANCATGACCCCCTCCCAGCTGACCGCCGTTCAGACGGACCCCGCCGTCCATTCCAGCGTGGGGAAGCTGATCCTGGGGGANTCCTGGTATTACGCCGCCGCNCTTCCCGCCGCCGATATCAGGACNCTGCAAGAAGCGTCCAGCCTGTCGCTCCGGTTTTCCAAAGGCGTGGAGCGGGACCTTCCCGTCACCATTCAATCCGTGGGAGAGGAGGAAAACGGCCGGGCNGTGGTGATCTTTCAGGGAAAAACCTACCTCTCCCAGCTGACNCTGCTCCGCCAGCAGAGCGCCCANGTCATCACCCGCACCCTGGAGGGCATCCGGGTACCCAAGGAGGCCTTGCGGAGCCTGCCCAACACCATCACCGCCGAGGACGGCCAGACCATCGACACCCAGGCTACGGGCCTGTACTGCATCATTGGCCAGGAGGCCTGGTTTAAACCGGTGGAGGTGCTGTACAACGGCGAGGGCTTTCTTCTGGTGCGCTCCGCCGCCTCCGCGGAAAACCGCCGCCTCCGGCCAGGGGACGAGCTGATTCTCACCGCGCAGGATTTATACGACAAAAAAGTCATTCGAGAGATATAAAGAAAGGATTGATCCACCATGTCCATTGCGGAAAATATCGCCCGGGTTCGGGAAAATATTGCCGCCGCCGCTAAGGAGGCGGGCCGTGACCCCAAGGAAATCACCCTGGTAGGCGCCAGCAAAATGAACGGCGCTCAGGCCTGCCGGGAGGCCGTCGCCGCCGGCATCGACGTATTGGGAGAAAACCGGGTGCAGGAGATGCTGCAAAAGTGGGAAGAACACGCCTACGACGGCGCGCCCCTCCACTTCATCGGCCATTTACAGCGGAACAAGGTCCGCCAGGTGGTGGGCAAGGTTTCCCTGATCCAGTCCGCCGGGTCCGGGGCCCTTCTGGAGGAGATTGACAAGGCCGCCGAAAAGCTGGATCTGATCCAGGACATCCTTCTGGAGGTGAACATTGGCCAGGAGGAGGCCAAAAGCGGCTTTGCCCCCGGTGAAATCCACGGCGCGGCGGAAAAGGCCCTCTCCCTTTCCCATCTCCGGGTCCGGGGCTTGATGACTATTCCCCCCTTCGACGCTTCCCGGGAAGAAAATTTGCGTTATTTTGCCGAAGTTCGGGGACTTTATGTTGACATCAACGAAAAATTGTTCCATAATGGATTGACGTATCTTTCTATGGGCATGAGCGGCGACTATCAGGACGCCATTCGGTCCGGAGCTACTATGGTTCGGGTAGGCACCGCTATTTTCGGCGCCCGGAATTATACCTGACCTGCGCGGGACCCTGCCCCTTCACCTTTGACAGCCGCGCCCGTTGGCGCGCAGGAGGACAAACCTATGAGTTTTATTGACGACATCAAAAAATGGGCGCACCCCTACGAGGACGAGGACGACGATTTTGAGGAATTTGAAGAACCCGTTCGCCGGGACGTCTTTGAGGACCGCCGCAATAAGTTTGACGACCGCCGCAGCAAGGTGGTGAATATTCACGCCACTACCCAGCTGAAAGTGGTTCTGGTGAAGCCGGAGCGCTTTGAAAACGCCTCGGAGATTGCCGATCACCTGAAGGACAAGCGGACGGTGGTGCTGAATCTGGAATCCACCAACAAGGACATCGCCCGCCGCCTGATCGACTTTCTCTCCGGCGTGGCCTATGCCGGCGAGGGCAAGATCAAAAAGGTGGCCGCCAATACATATATCATCACGCCCTACCATGTGGATATTGAGGGCGATCTGATCGACGAATTGGAAAACAACGGACTATATTTCTAAGCCGGTCTCTCCGCCTCATGAGAGAGCCATAGATAACATAAGGGGGTATTTGCCGCTATGCTGACGCCGCAGGAGGTTTCCACCCACGCCTTTACCAAGGCCATGATGGGCGGATATAATATGGCTATGGTTGACGAGTTCCTGGATGAGCTCACCGAGGACTATACCGCGCTCTACAAGGAAAACGCCGCCTTAAAGGCCAAAATGAAGGTCTTAGTGGAAAAGGTGGAGGAGTACCGGGCCACCGAGGACTCCATGCGGGCCACCCTCTTAACCGCCCAGCGGATGGCCGACAGCATCATTCACGAGGCTGAGGATAAGCGGGGCGTTCTCCTGTCTCAGACGGAGGCCGATATTGAGGCCCGGAAAAAAGAGCTGCAAAAAGAGCTGACCGTTTTGGAAACCCGTTTTCGGGAGGGGCAGATGGAGCTGAAACGCTTTATCAAGGGCAGCGAGGAGATCTGCAAAAAGCAGCTGGCTTTTCTGGAAAAACTGCCCTCCCTGCCGGTGGATCTTCCCGCCGACGATCCNCTTCCAGTTCCTGCGGAGGTTCCGATCCAGTCTCAGCCCGCCGCCGCTTTCCAGGCGGCTCCGGAGGCGGAGGCTCCCGCGGAAACTATTCCGGAGGCCGCTCTTGAGGCGGAGGTGGAAGCCGCTGTGGAGGAGCTTCTCTCCGGCGGCGAGGCCGTGGAAGAGCCCACCCGCCGGATCAATCTGGAGGATTTGAAATTCGGCCGCAACTACACCAGCGGCTCCTGACCCTTTTTCTTTATAAAGAAAAAGGGTCCAAAAAGAAATTTTTTATGCCGCTTCTTGGCCTCTCTAATCGTCAATCTTTGCGCCGGCAACCGGGAATTGCCTTGTCCTTGATTCCCGGCTGCCGGCGATACCGTTAGTGGGGGAGATTATGGACAATTCGCTGCCGATTGTGGCTTTTCTCTATGATTTTGACAAGACCCTCTGCACCACGGACATGCAGAATTACGCCTTCATCCCCAGCCTGGGCATGACTCCGGCGGAATTCTGGNCCAAGGCCAACGGTTTTGGCNGGGGGAACCATATGGACGGGATTCTNGCCTATATGTANACCATGATCCAGGAGTCCCTCCGGCTGAACCNCCCCTTTACCCGGGAGGATTTGGTGGAAAANGGGAGAAAGATTGTCCTCTTTCCCGGTGTGGAGGGCTGGTTTGAGCGCATTAACCGCTACGGCGCGGAGCAGGGAGTGCAGGTGGAGCACTACGTGATCTCCTCCGGACTTCGGGAGATTATC
>JAAVHG010000061.1 GCA_014799855.1 Oscillibacter sp. | reverse complement strand
CGATGCCGACAGCGGTTACCCTCGGATTAATCATATTGTCCAGATGTCCGCTGGACTTGCTCAGTAGAGTTACCATCGCTTGGGCGAGGCCAGTTTTCTGCTGTTCTAGGTATATATCCGAGAGCCGATGAAGATTCTCCGCTGTATAGGGGCAGTCTGTGACAGTCTTGCAGGAGGAGCCGTCAGGCCGGGTGTGGCTGTAGGTGGAGGTGGCCGCAATTTCGTCTGCCCGCACCTGAGCGGCTCGGGTCAGCATAGCGTCCATCGGAACCACTGTCTGGCCATGTTCCTTCCGCACGGCGTTGGTCAGCTCCACGGCCTCGCGGCGTATGGCATCCAGATCCCGAGCGGCGTCCGCAGTCGATTCGGAGGCGGGAGCCGGGGCCGACTCTGGTGCGGGGACAGATGCCTGTTTCGGAGCCTCTCCGGTGTAGGAGGCGTCGCTGTCCACCTGGACGCCGTTGTCCCAGTAGACGTTGAATCCCACCGCCTGACCGATATCCCGCAGTTTCACATAATTATTGCCCGCAATGTTGTAGGCGGTCATGCTGACCTGCTGGCCGTCCACATAGATGGGGGACCAGGACGGTTCCGCCAGGATTCCCGCCGCGGCATGTGCGCCGGGGCCGGCGAGGGCCGCGCCTGCCAGGATTCCGGTTAACAGCAGACCTGCGTTTTTCAGCTTTCCCATATTGATTTCCTCCTGTTTTTCATGATTGGTGATGCTTTTGCAAGCAATACAATACCAAAAAAAGATGGGAAAGTCGAGTGGAAACCGCAATGGGAGATGGAGAAAACCAATGGGTAAAACGAAGCATATTACCGAAGTTCAACTCCGCGGACACACCAGCGGTATTCCGGCTGGTTCTGAACGCAGGTATACAGCGTGATGCAATTGTCAGCGGTGGCGGTAAGGGAGCTGCGATCCGTAACGCTGACCTTGGATGCCGANGTTACCTCGTAAGTGCGGGTCCCCAGCCGGGTGGTCAGGGTGATGAGATCGCCCGGTTCCAGCTTGTGGATTTTCCCGAAATAGCTGTTTCGGTTGTGCGCNGCGAGNCCGATNTTGCCGTCCCAGATGCTGGTGTCCTCAAAATGCCCCGCGCCTTTTTGCAGCGGGGCGCTGTCCGTGCCCTGGTAGATGTTCACCGTCAGGTCAATGGCCGGAATCTTCAGCGTGCCCAGACTGCCGTTTTTGTAATAAAGGTCATCCGTCACCTCGGTATAGCCGCTGGAGGCGCTGCCGGAATTGGCGATTGTCACGGTAGAGGAGCCGGGAACATAGAGGGAGCCGTCCGCGGCGGGAGGCTGAACCGCGGCGGCGCTGCCGTTGATGACGGAACCTGCCTCGGGCTGATAGCCGGGAGCCAGATTGGGCGTCAGCGGTGTGCCGGTGTGCGGCGTATCCGCGCTGGGAGTGCCGAAACCGGGAGGGATGAGGGCGGCATTTTTGCTGATGTCCTCATTTTTCATCGCGCCGCCATCCGCGGTATATACCACTTCGATGGACGTGGGTTTGCCGTACTCCGGNTCTCCCGTGCCGCCGAAAGTATATTCGTTCGGTCCGGCGGCGCCGGCGGGAACAGTCAGAGACGCCGTCATACACAAGGTCAGAAGGAGCATGGTCAGTCTCTTCATCATTTATAGCATTTCCTTTCCAAGTTTGATTTGGGATTACTCTGCCGAATCCCCGCTGTCGGCCAGTTCATTCCGCCGCTTGAGGAACAGAGCGGCGCCGATCCCGCCGCCAGCGGCGGCAATCAGGCCCAGAGGAACCAGCACATACCCCCAGCGAAAAGCGGAGACGGAGGACTCGCCGGCGATGTCCGAAACCTCGGTTACCGGCTGGAGGGGCGTTCCCTCGAAAATGGCCACGTAGCGGGTCTTGTTGAGGTTGATGCGGCTGACCGTGCCGGTATACTCGGCGGAGACCGTGTACCCCTTGACGTAACTGCTGGAGGCGCTGCCGGTGTAAGTGGCCGCGGCGGTGTAGCGGTCGCCCATGGCGTAGCCGTCCACGCTGGCGGTGTTGTCTGTCTGCCATTGGATATCCTGGAGGGTGAGGGTGCGCCCGGAGTCCTGGATGGTCTTGGGGATGTACTGGGTGTCCTGTCCCGCCAGATTGGGATAGCTGCGGGTGACGGAGACCTCCTTGGTGGAGCTGCCATAGCCGGATACCTCCACCTGGACAGTGTCCAGCCGGAGCGTCAGCGTACCCATGAGGCCGTCCTCGGTGATGAATTCCCGCTCCTGGGGCAGCAGGGCCAGTACAGAGGCCATGTCCTTGCTTTTGCTCTCCAGGGTGACGGTTTCCGTGTGCTGGCGGCTTTCATGCTCCGGCAGTTCCTGCTTCAGCAGATCCACCAGCGTGTAGCGGAAACCGTCCTGCTGGAAGTCCGAGCGGGGGATGCCGGCGGGGTCGTCCTCCGGGGACAGGTCGTAGATCTTCCGGACTTCGGCGCCGTCCTCGCTCCGGGTGACGGAAGTCGGATAGCAGGCCTCCGGCAGTTCAGCCGCCAAGGCAGAGGGGATCATGACTGCCGCCAGAATCAGCGGCAGCATGAGCAGGGATAAGATGCGTTTCATGGTTGTTTTTCCTCCTGTTTTTTTATTTCATAGTCCCAGAGAGGGACATATGATCCAAATTTACGGCGCGGCTCTCCAGCCGCCGCAGTTCCCAGTGGGTGAGTTTCATGGACTGGGGACCGCTGTCCGTCTGCACATTGACCAAATATTTGAGAATCAGGGGATAGGCAAAACCGCCGCCCTCTTCCTGGAAGCGGCGTTCCAGCTGGCCGATGGACAGCCAGCCAAGACCGGCGAGGTAGACACGGCAGATGGAGAAAGGACCATAGCAGAAAGGCCCCTTCTCCTCCGGCAGCGGGAGGGGCTTGGGGACGATGCGGTTCCGGGTCAGGCAGTGCCGGATATCCAGCGCGGATACGCATTCTCGGGCGGTGTTCAGGACCTCCTGGGAGTCCCGCCAGGGCGGCTGGATGATCTGCTCTGAGACAAGGACGTTTTTCCAGACATTTTTGCCGGGAAGCAGAGCGGCCCGGCGGATCAGCCGCAGGGTCCGTTCGCCGTCCGTTATGCCCAGCTCTTTTGCCGCGCTGCCGGGCAGGGCCTGGTACCGGGCCAGGGCGTCCTGGATGAACAGAAACCGGCTTTCGGTTCTNAGCGTATCGTCCAGCCGAAGGTCGTCAATGACATAGAAGGAGAATTCCATACNTTCAGTTTTCATAAACCACCTCGCCGCTCACCAGGAGTTCGTCCAGCGCGTCCAGGCAGATGCCGGTCTGAAGGAACAGCTCCTTCATCTCCGGAGATACGTCCCGGAGGTCAAAGCCTCCGGCCTGGGCGATAACCACCTCGCCGTCTTCAGCCAGGGCGTCCAGCCTCGCGTCCTTGGGGATGCCCGCCCGCTCCAGCAATTCATCCGGCAGGCGGATGCGGGGGGACTCGTTCAAGCAGGGACAGCCGCTCTCACAATGAGTGCAGGGACCGCAGAGCTTGGCCAGATAGACCAGCAGATCCGCCGTCAGGTCCTTCAGGCTCTGGATGGTGTTCACCAGCTCCATGGCGGTCATCTGCTTTTTCAGGATGACGATGGCGTTTTCTTCGCCGCGGACGTTCAGCGCGTCCTCACGGGCAAAGCCGCTGGCGTCCAGAATCTCCTTGCGGACGCGAAGGCCCTTTTTGCCGGTTTCCAATGTAAACTTCATGATTTCTTCTCCTTAGTTTTCAGTTTCTCGGTTGTTAACCTCCCAGAGTTCCGCGGGAGGTTTATGGATAAGACGGTAGGTTTGTTCCGCCTGTTCGCCGCTTTCCGTCTCAAACAGAGACAGCTGGGCGGCGCCTCTGTGCCGCTCGGGGTTGTAGTTGGTGATGATCAGCTCCCCGTACCGGCTGCCGGATTTGTGGGACATACTGTTGGGCCGGTCCGTGCGGTAGATGTAGAAGTCCCGGTACAGACGCCGAATGAACCGGCAGTCGTTATAGGACACCATGACGAAGCCCCTGCAGCCCCGCAGAACCCGGTGGAGTCTGGCGTGGTCCTGCATGGAGAACTCCACCGCGTAGCAGTCCTCCGCCTGATAGTAGGGCGGGTCGCAGTAGAAGGCGGCGCCNTCNCCGTCGTACTGCTGGATCAGGCTTTCAAAATCCTTGTTCTCCACCACGACNNTCGCGAANCGGCGGGAGCAGTCCCAAATCAGATGGAAGAACTGCCGGATGTCGCAGGGCCGNGCGGCGAAGGCNGTGGTNTTNCTGTTGTAGCTGCAGCGGATCAGNTTATANTANTTGGCCGCGCGGGTGACGTCGCCCAGCTCCGCCCGTTCCAGGAGCAGACTGCGGATTTCCTCATACTGCGGCAATTCCAGATAGAGCTTGGCCAAATCCAGATTCTCTTTCAGGTACTCGTCAGTGAATTCCTCCTTCTGGAAGAACTTCAGCAGAACGCTGAAATCGTCCCTGGAATTCAGAGGCAGAAAACCCAGCTCCCGAATCAGGGCGANAGTNCGGGTTTTNATGCAGAAGAACAGGTNGGTCAGATTGCTGTTGAANTCNTTGTAGNNTTCAANNCAGCCCTTTTTNAGAGGCCGGGACAGAAGNACGGTGCCGCTGCCGCCGAACACGTCCACNAAGCNGTNNATTTTAGAGGGGAACAATTTGTGGATAAGCCAGAGCAGCCTGCCCTTTCCGCCGATCCAAGGAAAACAGGCTTTCATGCTCTGTCCTCGCCGCCGCGGTCATTTTCCTGGGCCGCGGCAGGGCTTGTTTCTCCGAACTGATCCAGCGCCGCCGTCAGTCCGTCGATTGCGGCTTGGAGGCCTTGGATCATAATTTCCAGCTTGCGGATGGTGCGGACGATATCTCCGGCGGTTTTCGCGTAAAAGTAGCCGTCCCGGCTGCTGCAAATGGGGACGGCTTTCCTCCGCAGCTTGTTGATCAGCTTTCGCAGATCCGTGCCGCTCATGTTCAGCGACCGCTCCAATTCCACGCTTTTGACCGGGTGCTGCCTGCCTTTGAACGCCCCTTTCAAATAGGCGGTGAGTTGCTCTTCACGCATACGCGTCTCCTTTCCGGAGCCGCTTTCCCGAAAAAGAGCGCAAAAAAAGAAGGGGCCGTTTGTCCCTTTCGGAAAAACGGCCCCTTTTATCATGATTGGGTATTTCGTTTTAATTGAAATGTGTTATGGGCTGTGCCCGCCTGTAACGCCTCCTTTTTCCGGTGTGTCGGTGCTCACTCCATGGTCATCTCTGCCGCGGAAGGGTCTTCGCTGAACTCATAGACGAATTCCCGCGTGTTTCTGGTCACATAGCCGCTTTCATCGCCGGTCAGCATATAGCCGGAGGTTTCCAGTAAATCCTCGGCATAGCCATGCAGGTCAATTCAGCCGGAGTGGAGGAGCATTTCAGAAACGCCCGCTGCCCG